>DASXQK010000310.1:0-14875 GCA_036493015.1 Dongiaceae bacterium
GATCCTGTTGATGAAGACCACCGCCCTTCTTTCGACCATCACCATCCTCGATTTGATGGGCACCGCGCGCTTCATCATCGCCCAGACCTTCCGGGTCTATGAGCCGCTGCTCGCTGCGGCGGTTTATTACATGTGCCTGACCTTCCTGATCACCCGCGTCTTCCGCTTCCTGGAACGCTATCTGAACAAGGACAGGCTGGAGCCGGTGCAGATCAGCACCCCGCTGCCGATCGAGGTCGCCTAGGACGCCCTGCTCCGCCGGTAGATCGCGGGCTGTCCCTGCTCTAGCATCAACAGATGATTCCCTATCGCGCGCCGCTGACCGATCTCGCCTTCTGCCTCGAGGAATTCGCGGACTTGCCCGGGCTGATGGGCTTGCCGGGCTTCGCCGATCTCTCGGGCGATGTGACCCAGGCGATCCTGGAAGAAGGCGGCCGGTTTGCCGGTGAAGTGCTGGCGCCGCTGAATGCGGCAGGCGACCGCGAAGGCAGCCGGCTGGAAAACGGCGTGGTCAAGACGCCCGAGGGGTTCGCCGCCGCCTATGGCAAGTTTGTCGCCGGCGGCTGGAACGCTGTGCCCTTCGATCCCGATCATGGCGGACAGGGATTGCCCTGGTCGCTCGCGATCGCGCTTCAGGAGATGTGGGGTTCGGCCAATCTCGCCTTCTCGCTCTGCCCGCTGCTGACCCAAGGCGCCATCGAGGCCATTGCCATCCATGGAAGCCCCGCCCAGCGCCACACATATTTGCCGAAACTTGTTTCCGGCGAGTGGGCGGGCACCATGAACCTGACCGAGCCCCAGGCGGGTTCCGATGTCGGGGCGCTGCGCTGCCGCGCCGTTCCCGACGGCGAGCGCTATCTGATTACCGGGCAAAAGATCTTCATCACCTATGGCGATCACGACATGGCCGAGAACATCGTCCACCTTGTGCTCGCCCGCACGCCGGGTTCGCCGCCGGGCTCGCGCGGCATTTCGTTGTTCATCGTGCCCAAGCGCCTGGTCAATGCCAGCGGCACCCTGGCCCAGGCCAACGATGTGCGCGTGGCAGCGCTGGAGCACAAGCTCGGCATCCATGCGAGCCCGACCTGTGTCATGGCCTATGGCGATAACGGCGGGGCGGTCGGCTATATGGTCGGCGAAGAAAATCGCGGCCTCGAATACATGTTCACGATGATGAACATTGCGCGCCTTTCCGTCGGGCTTCAGGGCGTGAGCATCGCCGAGCGGGCCTATCAGATGGCGCTGGATTATGCCCGCAGCCGCGTTCAGGGCCGCCCGATCGGGTCCGCCGATCCGAAGGCCGCGATCATCGGCCATCCTGATGTGCGGCGCATGCTGATGACCATGCGCGCGCAAATCGAGGCCATGCGCGCGCTGGCGCATTTTGCCGCCGGTGCGCTGGATCGCGCGCGGCATCTGGAAAACGCGCAAGCACGCGAGCAGAGCCAGCGCCTGATCGATTTGTTAATCCCGGTGGTCAAGGCCTGGTCGACCGATCTCGGCTGCGAGGTCGCCTCGCTCGCGATCCAGATCCATGGCGGGGCGGGCTTCATCGAGGAAACCGGCGTCGCCCAGCTCTACCGCGATATCCGCATCGCGCCCATCTATGAGGGCACCAACGGAATCCAAGCCGGCGATCTGGTGGGCCGCAAGCTGATGCGCGACAGGGGTGCCGCGGCGCGGGATTTCATCGCAGGCCTGCGCGCCTGCGATGGCGATCTGGCGGCAGCAAAAGGCCAGGACCTCTCCGGCATTCGCGCTGGCCTGGCGGAAGGCGCGATTGCGCTCTCGCGCAGCCCCGACTGGCTGATCGAGACCTATGGCAGCGACCCGGCGCTGGCGCTCGCCGGGGCCACGCCCTATTTGCGCCTGTTCGGCACTGTCGCCGGCGGCTGGCTGATGGCCATGGCAGCGTTGGCTGCCACGCGACGGCTGGGCGATGGCGCAACGGGCGATGGTGCGGCGGGGGAAGGCATGCCCGGCAAGGCATTCCTGACGGCGAAGCTCGCTACGGCCCGATTCTATGCCGACAACATCCTGGTGCAGGCCGAAGGGCTGGCAGCTCAGATCATGCGCGGCAGTCCGCCGGCGCTTGCCCTTGCCGCCGAGGATTTCTGATCGCCGGCCAACAGGCCGGCGGCATCACCGCCTAGGAGCTTCCGACCGTCGCCGATGCCGGGCGCGCCATGATCGGGTCGACCGACATGATGCTGTCGTCGGCATCCTTTTGCTCGGCCAACGCCCGTTCGCGCGCATCGGCCCGGCGGCGCAGAATTTCATAGGTCACCGCGCCGACGACCGTGAACACGATCAGGATCAACGCCAGGGCGTTGATGGTCGGCGTGATGCCCGAGCGCACCTTCGATCCGACATAGACCGTCAGCGTGTCTGAATTGCCCTTGGTGAAAAGCGTGATGTTGAAGTTTTCCACCGACTGGAAAAAGGCGATCAGCGCGCCGGCTCCGATGGCGGGATAAAGATGCGGGATCATGATCCGGCGCATCACCTGCGGGCTGGTGGCGCCAAGGTCGAGCGCTGCCTCCTCCAATGCCGGATCAAATGTCTGCAGCCGCGCGAGCACCAACAGCATGACATAGGCCGAGATGAACGAGCATTGGCCCAGCGTGGAAAGGTGCAGCCCCGCCGGAACGTCGAACCTGTTCCAGAACAGCAGCGTCGAAATACCGATGACGGCACCGGGCGTCAGGATGGGCGCCACCATCACGCCGTAGAGGAACGAACGCGAGCGGCCCTGCAGGCCGTTGATCAGTATGGCCGCGGCCGTGCCGATCGGAATCGAAATCGCCACCACCGCGAGCGCGATCAGTACGGTGTTGCGCGCCGCATGCAGCATGCGATCGTCGTTCCACAGATCGACAAACCAGCGCGAGGTGAAACCAACCCAGGGAAAGACCGAGGGAAAGCGCGAATCGTTCAAGGCGGCGCCGCCCATGACGATCAGCGGCGCCAGCATGTAGAACAGGAAAACGCCGACATAGACCTTGATCAGCAGGCGGGGAAGAGCCCGGTTGTTCATGCGCCGGCCCTCACTTTGCGATATCCACAAGCCGCACGTTCAACAGCCGCATCATCAGGGTGACGAAGCTGGTGCAAAGGACAAGCAGCAGGAAGGCGTAGGCAGAACCAGTGTTCCAGTCCTGCGATTCGAACATCCATTGCTGGACGACTTCGGTGAACCAGCGCGAGCCGGGCGAGGCGAGCAGGCTGGGTACGATGATCGAGCCGGCCGACAACATGAACACCATGACGCAGCCCGAGGCGATGCCCGGCTTGGAATGGGGAATGACGATCCGCCAATGGATCTTCCACGCCGGCGCACCGAGGTCTTCCGCCGCCTCGATCTGATGGGAATCCAGCGCCTGGATGGCGTTGTAGATCGGGAACAGCATGAACAGCACATAGGTATAGACCAGGCCGATCATCACGCCGTTGAACCCGGTGATCCAGCGCACCGGTCCGGAGAAGATGCCGATACCCTCGAGAATGGCATTCAGCGGTCCGTGATAGGACAGCACGATGAACCAGGCAAAGGAGCGCAGGATTTCGCTGACCCAGAGCGGGATCAGCAATATGGCGAAAAGCGTCGGCACATTATGCGGCTTGGCCACCTTCGCGATGAAGAAGGCGAGCGGGTAGCTCAGCACAAGGCAGATGGCCGTCACGACGCTGCTGAAGAACACCGTCAGGAAGAAGATCTTCACATGGATCGAGCTGGTGAAGAACGTCCAGTAGTTGTTCAGGCTGTAGACATCGCTGGGGCCGCCCAGCTGATCGAAAGGCAGATAGGGCCGCAGCGAATATTCGAACAGGATCATGTAGGGCAGCACGACCAGCGCCAGCAGCCAGAAGGCCGGCAGCGCCACGATGAAGGCGCTCAGTGTCGTGCCGTACCGTCGGAAGATCTCACGCATGGCGGCCGCTCCCGGCGATCATGCTGATTTACGCTGCAGCGCCTCACCCAGCACGACTCCATCCGTCGGCTGGAAAGACATCCGCATCTTGGAGCCGGGTGCGACGGATTTGCCGCCGGGATCGTTCTGCACCTGCACCATATGCAAATACCCCCGATCGTCACGGGTCAAAACATTGATGAAGTTGCCTTCGAAGGTCAGCGACATCACCTCGACGGGAACTTCGTTGCCGCCGGGTTGCGCCGGATTGAGGGTCGAGCGCTCCGGCCGCACATAGAGCTTCGCGGTGGTGCTGCCAAGATTGACCCCCGGGCCGAGCCTCGCCTTGAAGCGCCCGAACTCGGTCTCGAACTGACCGAAGCCGCTTTCCGCGGAAACCACCTTGCCGGCGAACACATTGTTCTCGCCAACGAAGGAGGCGACGAAGGCGTTGGCGGGATGGTTATAGATGTCTTGTGGGGTGCCGACCTGCTGCAACACGCCATTCGACATCACGCCAACCCGGTCCGACATGGCGAGCGCCTCGCCCTGGTCATGGGTGATGTAGATGAAAGTGACATTGGTGCGCTTCTGGATGGCGCGCAGCTCCGCTCGCATATGCTGGCGCAGCTTGAGATCGAGCGCCGATAGCGGCTCGTCCAGCAGCATCACCTTGGGCTCGACCGCAAGCGCGCGGGCGATCGCCACGCGCTGCTTCTGGCCGCCGGAAAGCTGGCTGATCGCCTTGTCCGCCGCATCATGCAGATCGACCAGACGCAGAAGCTCCTCGGCCTTGGCGCGCTGGGTTGCCTTGTCGACACCGCGCACCGAGAGGCCGAATGAAATGTTCTGCCAGACCGGCATCAGGGGAAATAGCGCCAGGTTCTGGAAGATCAGCACCGTCGGGCGCTGATTGGCGCGGATACCGCGCATCGACTTGCCGCCGATCAGCACATCGCCCTCGGTCGGGTCGATGAAGCCGGAGATCATGCGCAAGATCGTCGTCTTGCCGCAGCCCGACGGGCCAAGGAATGAGAAGAACTCACCGGCCTTGATCGTGATATCGACATTCTCGACGGCACGGAACTTGCCGAAATCCATCGAGACATTGGCTAGCTTGACGTCCTCGCTCATGGGCCCCCGGAGTCTGGACTGAAGGTAAATGGGCGGCGTGCGAGCGCCGGACCCCCGATCAGAAGGCCAACCGGGCCGCCGGGAATTTGCGCCCGGCGGCCCAATTGGATGGAGTCAGGCTTACGCCGCCTTCCACTTGTCGGCGTATTCGCCGCGCAGCTTGATGAACCAAGCCGGCTGCGAAGGCCACCACCACAGCTTCGACAGCGCATCGCCCGGATAGGCTGCGTTGTAGAATTTGGTTACGGCGGGATCCATCAGGTCGATGCCGCCCTTGCCGATCGGATTGGCCGAGAACGCCGTGCCCCACTGGGCCGAGCCCTTCTTGGACGAAACGTACTTCGCCCATTCGTGGCTCTGCTCGACATTCTTGGCGTTCTTCATCAGGAAGAAGCCTTGCTGCCAGCCGAACGCGCCTTCCTTCGGCGAGATGTAGGCGATCGGCAGGTCCTTGCCGAGATTGTAGCCGGTCGAATCCCAGGTCAGGCCCAAGGTGCAGCCGTTGGTGCGGAACGCCGCCTGGGCGTCGTTCTCACCGTTCCAGAACTGCACGATGTTCTTCTTGTGCTTGATCGCTTCGGCAAGCGCGATGTCCCACAGTTCCTTGGTAACCGCCGGATCCTTGTAGCTCTGAAGCCATGGCTTCGGCAGCTTGCCCTCGGCGTCGAGCCAGCGGCCCATCGCAGCGAGCGAGGAGTGAGCGCGCACGACGACCTTGCCTTCAAAGGCAGGATCGAAGAGCGAACCCAGCGTCGTGTTCGGGTAATCCATCGGCGCTTGCTTCGTGTCGTGAGTCAGCGCCTCGCTGCCCCAGCAGCTCGGCACGTAGTAGCGCACGCCGCTGATCGTGGCCATGTCGCCGGAGGCGCCGGTCACGAACGCGGTTTCGTAGTTGTCCATTGCCAGCTTGTTGGGATCCCAGCCTTGGACCATGCCGTTGGAAACCCAGCTTTCGACGCGATCGAGCGTCGGCTCGACGACGTCGACGGCACCGGTCTGCAGCGACAGCTTGCACTGAGCGAACATCGAATCCTGATCAGGCTGATCGAGGAAGTTCACCTTGATGCCCGTCGCGGAGGTGAAGTCGGCGAACGGCGCTTTGAAATCATAGCCAGACCAGCCCATGAAATTCACCTGGCCCGAAGAGGAGAACGCATCCTCGACGATCCAAGGTCCCATGGCCGCGACGGCGCCAGCCGCGACGGCGCCCTTCAGAATTGAGCGGCGCGTATGCCCGCGAGCGGCCCGCAGGGTCGCCTGCGTCGCCTTTTGATCCTTCGTCAGTTTATCCACGTGTTTCTCTCCCTTGATTGACGTTCAATCTCGACTGGTGATCCTTACCCCTCGAGGACTACAGAGATGTGACAGGAACTCGTCAATTGACGATCGATGCCCAGCGATCGTGTTTTGACCGGCCAGCTTGTTTTTATTTGGCTCGGGGGCGCTCCCTGGGAAAACATTGCCACAAGGCCGGAAACGTCGCAACAACGCCGGTTGCGGCCTGGGTCCGGCGCCCCGTTCGGGGCCTGCCGCCAGGCTTTAGCGAGGCCTCAATTAAAGGTATTGTTACGGTCCCAATTCCGCTGCCCAGATCGCCATCCCCGGAGCTTTTATGACAAAACCCACCCGCGACGCGCGCAAGGTGCTGTTTCTTTCCGCCGATCAATGGCGAGGGGAATGCCTGTCCGCCTTGGGGCACAAACTGGTCAAAACCCCCCATCTTGACCGCTTTGCGGGCCAGGGGGTTCTGTTCCGCCGTCACTATGCCCAGTGCTCGCCCTGTGGCCCCGCCCGCGCCAGCCTGCTGACGGGCCTCTATATGATGAATCACCGCTCGGTAAAGAATGGAACTCCGCTCGATTCCCGGCATAGCAACATCGCGCTCGAGGCACGCAAGGCGGGGTTCGATCCGACGCTCTTCGGCTACACGGATTCCTGCCCCGACCCGCGCCGCTATGCGGACGACGATCCGGCGCTGAGAACCTATGAAGGGGTGCTTCCCGGCATGTCCGTGGGGCTACAGCTTCCCGATCACATGGCCGCATGGGTCGCCGATCTGAAGGCCAAGGGATATGTCATCAAGCACCGGCGCGACGTCTATCGGCCGGTTGAAAATTATCCTGGTGCCGCTGGCCGTGGGCATTCTTTTCCGCCGACGCTTTTCAGCGCGCAAGACAGCGAAACCACCTTCATGGCGGATTCGATCATCAAATGGCTGTCGGTACGCCAGGACCAGAACTGGTTCCTGCACGGCGTCTTCCTGCGCCCCCATCCGCCGGTGATCGCACCAGAGCCATATAACGCCATGTACGACCCGGCCGATGTGCCGGCGCCGGTTCGCGCCGCCTCGCTCGCAGCCGAGGGCGCACAACACCCCTATCTTGCCTATGCCCTCAACAACCAGCGCGAGATCGGTCTCTATACCGAGCACCATCCGGGCGTCCTGCAGGAGATCGACGAGCGCGAGCTGCGTCAGCTGCGCGCCACCTATTATGGCATGATCAGCCAGGTCGACGATCAGATCGGCCGCATCATGGCGCATCTGGAATCGACGGGCGAAGATCGCAACACGCTCGTCATATTCACCTGCGATCACGGCGAGATGCTGGGCGATCATTATATGTGGGGCAAGGATGGCTATTTCGATCCGGCCTTCCACATTCCGCTCATCATTCGCGATCCGCGAAACGCATCCGATGGCGGGCGTGGGCGGATCGTCGACGAGTTCTCCGAATCCATCGACATCATGCCCACGATTCTGGAGTGGCTCGGCGCCGAGATTCCGGTGCAATGCGACGGACGTTCGCTGCTGCCCTTCCTTGCCGGGGGCAAGCCGGCAGGCTGGCGCGAGGAGGCGCATTTCGAATTCGATTTCCGCGACCCCGCGCGCCAGCGCGTCGAAGCGGCACTGGGACTGACCGACGATGAATGCGCGCTCGCCGTGCTGCGCGGCCGGAAATTCAAATACATCCACTTCGCCGCCCAGCCGCCGCTGCTGTTCGATATGGAGCGCGACCCGGGCGAGCTGGTGAACCTGGCCGGCGATCCAGCCTATCGCGACGTATTGCTGGATTGCGCCAAGCGAATGCTCTCCTGGCGCATGGTCCATAGCGATCGCACGCTGACCAGCCGCTTCATTACGGCCAAGGGCATTGTCGAGCGGAAAGGCCCGCGGACCGCCGCCGCGATGGTCAGCGCCACCGGCGGCTAAAGCCCTAGCGGGCTTGCCAAAAAGCGTGGACCGGCGCAATTGTTACAATTATGTTTCACTCCCTTTGCGCCGGCCGCATCGGCTGTAAACGGTCTCGGCACAGGTCGGCTGGCCGGCGCATAAGGAGGTATTTGAAATCGGCACACATTTTCTTCTGAGCCTGACGGGTGCCGCCGCCCTTCTGCTCTGGGGCCTGCGCATGGTCAGCACCGGTGTGCTGCGTGCTTACGGCGCCGATCTGCGCCGCGCGCTCGGCCGCAGCATGCGCAACCGTTTCACGGCGTTCTCGACCGGACTCGGCATCACCATGCTGCTGCAGAGCAGCACCGCCACGGCATTGATGGCCGCCTCGTTTGCTTCGCGCGGCATGGTCAGCACGGCTTCGGCGCTCGCCATCATGCTGGGTGCCGATGTCGGCACCAGCCTCGTTGCCCAGATCGTCTCGTTCAAGGTCGATTGGCTTTCCCCGGCGCTGATCCTCATCGGCGTCGTCGCCTTTCGCGCCGGCCAATCGACCAAGATACGCGATCTGGGCCGCGCCGCCGTCGGGCTCGGGCTGATCCTGCTCGCCCTTCATCTGATGTCGGAAGCAGCACTGCCCATGCGCGAATCTGCCTTGGTCGGCGAAGTGTTCGGCGCGCTTTCCGGCCAGCCGATCGTTGCCATCCTGATCGCCGCCTTGCTGACCGTGATCTCCACATCCAGCATGGCGGTGATCCTGCTGATCATCTCTTTTGCCGCCAACAACATCATCGGCGTCGACGTCGCCTTTGCTCTCGTCCTGGGCGCCAATCTCGGCAGCGCCGTGACTCCGCTGCTGGCGACCGCCGGCGCCGATCCGGTAGCCCGCCGGGTTCCCCTGGGGAATGCCTTGTTCCGCGTGGTTGGCGTCTTCGTCACCCTGCCCTTGTTGCCCCTGGTCACGCCTTATATGAGCGCCATCGAAACACAGCCCTGGCGCCAGGCCGCCGATTTCCACACCGCCTTCAACCTGGCATTGGCCATCGTCTTCATCGGACTGACCGGCCCCGTGGCCAGCTTCTGTACCCGGCTGCTTCCCGACAGACCCAAAGGCAGCGACGACGGAAAGCCGCGCTATCTCGATCGGGCCGCAATGGAATCCCCGGCCGTGGCCATCGCCAATGGCGCGCGCGAAACCCTGCGCATGGGCGATCTGGTCAGCCGGATGCTGGGCGACACGCTGGCGGTGTTCCGCAACGACGACCGCAAGCTGCTGCGCGAGATCGAACAGCTCGATGACGGCGTCGACGCTCTGCATGAGGCGATCAAGCTGTACCTGACCGAGGTGAGCCGCGAGACAATGGACGCGCGCGATCAGAAGCGCAGCATCGATGTGATCACCTTCACGACGAATCTGGAGCATATCGGCGACATCATCGACAAAAACCTGATGGAGCTGGCCGCCAAGAAGATCAAGAACAAGCTGCGCTTCTCCGACGAGGGGTTCGCCGAGATCGAGCGCATGCATCTGCGCCTGATGACCAATCTGGATCTGGCGCTGAACGTCTTCATTTCCGGGGAAGTGCCGATGGCGCGCCGCCTGCTGCAGGAAAAAGTCGCCTTCCGCGAGCTGGAGCGTGCGGCATCCGAAAGTCATCTGGCCCGTCTGCGCAGCGGCAAGCTGGAAAGCCTGGAGACATCGAGCCTGCATCTCGACGTGCTGCGCGATCTGAAGCGCATCAATTCGCACCTGACATCCGTTGCCTATCCGATTCTCGACGCCGCCGGCGAACTGGAGCGCACGCGCCTTCGCACCGAACAAGCCTGAGGCTGGGCTGCCGCAAGGCGACCAGCGCCGGCCTGTCTGGCCGAGTTCGCTTGCGCCCCCTATGATCGCGGTCCATGGGGGATACGATTAACAGCGGACGGCGGCCGGTAATCGTGGTGCCGGTCTATAACGATTGGACGTCGCTGCAGCGGCTGGCCGAGGCATTGGCCGGGCCAGGCGGCGTGCAGCCGCACCTGATCGTCGTCGATGACGGCTCCAGCGAAGCCGGACCCGGGCCCGATGCATTGGCGCGCACCGGACTTGCGGGCGAACTGTTGCGGCTGCGGCGCAATACCGGTCATCAATCGGCCATCGCCGCCGGGATTTGCCATGCGGTCGCGGAGAATAGCGGGTCTGCCGTCATCGTCATGGATGGCGATGGCGAGGACCGGCCGGAGGATGTGGCGCGGCTGCTGTCAGCCTTACCCGATCGGGCAATTGCCGTGGCAGAGCGCGCGCGCCGTCATGCCCCGCTCGGCTTCCGGCTGTTCTATCGCTTCTATGGCGCAACCTTTCGTGCGCTGACGGGCCGCCATCTCGGGTTCGGCAATTTCTGCGCCCTTTCGCCGGCGGCGGCCCGGCGCCTGTCCCGCATGCCGGAGCTGAACCTTCATCTCGCCGCAACCGTCCTGCGCTCCGGGCTTGCCCTGCATCGCCTGCCGATCGACCGCGGGCCGCGCTACGACGGGCGCAGCAAGATGAGCTTCGTCGATCTGACGAGCCATGGTTTGCGCTCGATCGCCGTCTTCGGCGAGACCGTGCTGACTCGCATCGTCATCGCCGCGTTCCTGCTGGCAGCCCTTGGTGCCTTGATCCTCGGCGTCGTGCTGGTGGTCAAGCTGGCCGGCTATGCCTCGCCCGGCTGGGCGACGACCGTTGCTGGCGTCATCCTGATCGTCGTTGCCCAGATCGCCATGACCGGATTGCTTGGCCTGTTCGTCATCCTGCGCGGCCAGCGTCCCGATCTTCCCGACGGGGAATCTGCCGCCCGATCGCTGATCGAGCGCATCGAGCGCTTCGGCGACGCATGATTCCGGCGCGAAATCCGGGCGCCAGGCGCGAACTTAATGCGCGAGGCGTGGGCGGCCCAGCGCCGTGGCGGTGATCCGCGATTCGATGAAGATTTCGAGCCCGCCTTTTTCGCGCACCGCCGTGTCCTTGCGATCGATGACGAGCTGAACCTCGCCGGCACCGGCGCGGCTGGCCTGGGCTTCCGCCTGGCCGCGCGCCACAGCAATGGCGCGGCCGGCGGCTTGCTCCAGATCGCTGAAATCCTCGACGCCGCTGCTGCCATGCAGGCGGAACAAACCGGCGCTGGGCTGCGTGATCAGTGCCTCGGCGCGCTGCATCACACCGCCCGCCACCGCGCCCACGGCATTGGTCACATGGACATGGGGCGGAATGACGAGCCGGGTATGCAGGCGTTCGGCGACTTGCGGGTAATATGCCGCGACCGGCGCACCGATGGCGACCAGGGGCCGGCTCAGGCGAAGTTCAACTTCGACCAGCGACTTGCCTTGATCGCCCGCCAGCGCACGGTCCACCAGCCGGTGGCCGAGCCGGCCCCAATCGCGCTCGGCAATGCGATCGTCATCGGCGATAGCCGAGGCCAGGATCACCTGGCCCGATTGCCGCACCACTTGCTCCACGACTTGACGCGCGAAACCGTCAACATCCTTCGGCGGCTGCCAGGCGCCCGGCGGTGCCATATGGCAAAAGATATCGCCGCCAAGCCTTGCCGCTTCCACCGACCAGCCCTGCTGCAGCCCCAGGATATGGGCCGCATCGCTGGGCGTGAATGCCGAGATCAGAACCAGGCCGCGATCGACCAGCCGCCCCAGCGCACGCTCCGCCGCCGGGCCGGAAATCAAGATCGCGAGCGGCCGCGGCCCCTTGGCCAGCTGGTTCCACAAGTGAGTTTGCGCGGGATTGAGGCTTGCCTGGCCCGCATCGAGCACGCGCTGGCGTATGGCGAAGCGTGCGGGGTGGCGCAAGGGCTCGCCTGGCGCCACCTGGCCGCGCAGGATCTCGAGCATGGCCGGATGCTGGTGGCAGAGCAGGCTCAGCGGCATCACGCGCCGCGGGCCGGCGACAAGACCGTGTTCATCGAGTCGCACTTCGCTGTCGCCGCCAAGCCCAAAGGTGTGGACACCGACCGCCTCGACCATGGTGCGAAAGCCGCCGACGGTAGCGCCCTCGCGATTGAGCACCGGCCGGCCGCCGGCGAGCAGCGCAATATCGCTGGTGGTGCCGCCCATATCGGCGACGAACACATCACCCTCGCCGGAAAGGTAATGGGCGCCGACGACGCTGGCGGCAGGACCGGAGAGAATCGTCTCGACCGGCGATTCCATGGCGAGGTCGGCCGCGATCAGCGAACCGTCGCCCTTCACCACCATCAGCGGGGCCGTGATGCCGCGCGCCGTCAGCAGCGAAAGCACCGCGCGCACCAACTGCTGGAGCTGGGGAATGAGGCGCGCATTGAGGGCGCAGGTAAGCGCACGGCGCGGCGCATCGAGCTTGGAGGTGAGTTCATGGCCGCAGGAGACCGGCAGGTCTGTCATCTCGCGCACCAGCCGGCGCAGCGCGATCTCATGGGCGGGATTGCGCACAGAAAAATAGGCCGAGACGGCAAAGGCCGCGATCTTCGGTGCGTGAAGGCGGATCGCCGCGGCAGCTGCTTCGAGATCCAGCGGCGCCTGTTCGTCGCCCTGGGGACCGTGGCCGCCCGCGATGAAGACGACGGGATCGTTGCCCAGGGCCTGGCGCAGACCGGCGCGGTCCAGCGCACTGGGTTCGTATCCCGCGAGCAGCAGGCAGATCGGGCTCGCATGACCTTCGACGATGGCATTTGTCGCCAGCGTTGTGGAAAGCCCGACCATGGCGATCTCTTCGCCCCTGCCGGCCTCGCCGAGAACGCCCTGCATGGCGCCCTGCAGGCCGATGGCGAGATCGTGCTTGGTGGTCAGCGATTTCGCGGCGGCGAGAACGCCGCGGGCGGGATCGAACAGGACCGCATCGGTATAGGTGCCGCCGGTATCGAGGCCGAGAAGAAGAGGCAAGACAAAGCCAGGCTGAGATTCAATGAAGCGTTAGGTTTAGCACGCTCTTCTGCGAATGCGAGCGGGCGGAAGATCCACGGCGCTTGTTCAGCATGTTCTCGCCGCCTGCGAGATAGTCGCTCGGCAACAAAATTTCCCAATCATCCAAATGGGTTGACACTGACTCGATCTGTGGCATGGTGCGGCGGCGAGCAGCATGTCGGACGGTGCGACCAAAGCCGGACGATCCAGGGGTGCCGCTCGCAATAGGGTCCGTTCTCCGTACGGGGGAAGCGATGAAGCAAGCGCGACGCGCCTCGCCGGTATTTTGCAGCCGGCGCCTTTTCCTGGGATTCGGCCTTGTGGTCGCCGGGGGATTCATATCGCCGGCCGCCCGCGCCGCGATGGCGATGCCGCGCAAACTCTCCTTCCTGCACACCCATACAGGCGAAACGCTCACGGCCACCTATTGGCAGAACGGGATGTATGACCAGCGCGCCCTCGGCGAGCTCGACTACATCCTTCGCGACTTCGTCAATGGCCAGCAGGTGCGTATCCATCCCGAGCTGCTCGACCTGCTGACTGAGCTGCACCGGCGCTTGGGCAGCCACTCGCCGTTCGAGATCATCTCGGCTTACCGCTCTCCCGCGACCAATGCCATGCTGCGCGCCAATAGCGATGGCGTGGCCAAGAACAGCTATCACATGAAGGCCATGGCCATCGATGTCCGGCTGCGCGATGTCGATCTCGACAAGCTGCATCGCGTAGCGGTGGAAATGAAACAGGGCGGTGTGGGCATCTACCACAAATCCGACTTCGTCCATGTGGACATCGGCCCGGTTCGCTACTGGTAGATTGCGCCGCTGACCCGCCCGGGCCGGCGAGAACCGCTACTCCCCCACCACCACGATATGCAGCCGCCGCGGTCCATGCGCGCCCATTTGCAGTTTTTGGCCAATATCGGCGCTGCGCGAGGGACCGGTAATGAAGTTCACCGTGCGCGGCATTGCCGCAATGTCCTTCGTGGAAAAGCCGCGCCGTTCGCGTAAATGCGCCCAGGCTTCCTCGAGCCCGCCCACCACATCGGCCACCGAGAGCACGACGATCTCCGTCTCCGGCAGAAAGTTCAGCGTCGTCGGGCCTTGCGCGCCGGAGGCCAGCACCAGCGTGCCGGTCTCGGCAAGCCCTGCCTCGGCCTGACCCAGCGAGACAAGATCATTGCCGTCACTCGGTCCACTCGAAATTTCGATCAGCGGGCGCGTATGCCAGGGCAGCTCCGTAAGCTTGGGATTGGGCGCCAGGCGCAGCTTTGCCGGCAGATTTTCCGAGGCGAGGTAGTCGGCAATCGCCGCCGGCACCTGATCGGCGCCGGCGACCCGCTTTATCGTTGCCTTGGCCTGATCGGCCATTTTGACGAACAGCGCAACCCGCTCTGCCCGGGGCAATTGGCCGCGAGCCGGAAGAGGCCCCGCCGGCGGCTTGGCAAGCCGCGCTTCCAGCAATGACGTATCGGCCGGTACATCACGGCGAAGTGCGCGCCGGATATTGCCCAAAATCTGATCGCGGCTCATTTGTTCACGGTTTTCTGGCGCTCGGCCCAGAGCGCGTGGAAGCTGCGGCCTTCCGGTGCGGGCATGTCGCGATGGTCCGTCCAGCCTTTGGCCAGCGGCAGGCTGGCAAAAGCGCCGCGCCGGCGGCCGAGCCGGCCGAGCATTCCCGCCGCCAGGCCGTTAGCCAGGCGAAACAAGGCCGGCCGCCGGGCCATGAACGCCCAGAGGCGCAGGCCCGC
>DASXQK010000311.1:0-3019 GCA_036493015.1 Dongiaceae bacterium
TCTTCTTCAGGCCCGACACTTCGCGGATCTCGTAGAACAGGTGCAGGGCCTCGCGCGCGAGATCTTTGCGCAGGTCGGGCAAATGGGAAGCAACGATCCGCTCCATCATCTCTGGATCGGGAAAGCGGATGTAGTGGAAGAAGCAGCGGCGCAGAAAGGCGTCCGGCAATTCCTTTTCATTGTTGGAGGTGATGATCACCACCGGCCGGTGCTTCGCCTTTACCGTCTCGCGCGTCTCGTAGACGAAAAACTCCATGCGATCGAGTTCCAGCAGCAGGTCGTTGGGAAATTCGATATCCGCCTTGTCCACCTCGTCGATCAGCAGGACCACCGGCTCGTTCGCCTGGAAGGCATCCCACAATTTGCCGTGGACGATATAGTTGGCGATGTCATGGACGCGGGGATCGCCCAACTGGCCATCGCGTAGCCGCGACACGGCGTCATACTCATAGAGCCCCTGCTGGGCCTTGGTGGTCGATTTGATATGCCATTGGATCAGCGGCAGGCCCATGGCGCCGGCAATCTCGAAGGCCAGCATGGTCTTGCCGGTGCCGGGCTCGCCCTTGACCAACAGCGGCCGCTCGAGGGTGACGGCGGCATCGACCGCGACTTCAAGGTCGCGCGAGGTGATGTAGCTGCTGGTGCCCTTGAAACGCTTGCGCAAGATGGAACTCCTGAAACGCGAGGATGCCGGCGAGAATACCGCGCATTCTGCCATGGTGATACCGTCCAGGCTTCAACCGGCGTTCCGATCGGGCCTATGTCACCCCAGGTGATCGCGTTTTCCGTCAGGCAACTATGGCATGGGGCAGGGCGGGACATTATGATGCGGCCGCTTTAGCGCCTGATCGCCTCAAATTGAACGCGTGAATCATTCGCTGCAATAGTTCGGGTAGAGCAGGATGGATTACGAAACAGCGCGCCGGAATATGGTGGAAAGCCAGATCCGGACGAACAAGGTGACCCATGAGGCGCTGCTTGCGGCACTGGCTTCCGTGCCGCGCGAACGCTTCGTGCCGGCCGAGCGCGCCGATCTGGCCTATGTCGATGACGACATCGCCCTCAGCGGCGGGCGTTATCTGATGGAGCCCATGATCTTTGCCCGCCTGGTGCAGGAAGCCGATCCGAAGCCGAGCGACAATGCGCTGATCGTGGGCTCGGCTACCGGTTATGGCGCGACCGTGCTGGCGGCGCTGGTGAGATCGGTGACGGCGCTGGAGAGCGATCCGGCGCTGGCCGCTCGTGGCCGCGAACAATTCGCCCGCCTCAGCGTGATCGGCGCCACCCAGGTGGAAGGGCCGATGGCCCAGGGCTGGGCGCGTAGCCAGCCCTATGAGCTGATCCTGCTGGAGGGTGCGGCGGAAGCGGTGCCCCAGCCCCTGTTCGACCAGCTTGCCGATGGCGGCCGGCTGATGGCAATCATCGCTGCCGGCCAGGGTGTGGGCCGGGCGGTTCTCCATACCAAGCGGGCCAATATCCTGTCGCATCGCGCCATCTTCGATGCAGCGATCCACCCCTTGCCCGGCTTTCAGGCCGAGCGCGGCTTCGTCTTCTGACAGCCCATCCCAGGCTCCCAGCGAATATGCTACTGTTGTCAGGGGATTGGTGCTGCGCGGAAGATTGCGCGGATCCTAGCAGGGGACCGGGGACGATATGAGCGAGCCGAACGGCACGCCGCCTGAAACATCGATGGAGGTGATTCTTGCCTCCATACGCCGCATCATTGCCGAGGACGGCATCCAGCCGCCACCAGGCCAGCGGCCGCCGCCTTTGCGTCCGGCCCCGACTTTGACTTCATCCGCACAACCACAGCCGACGGCGAGCGAGGCGGCTCCCGCGCAGACATCTCCGGTTCAGCCGGTCCCCATCCAACCGGTCATCGTCCAGCCGGCCGTGATTGCGGCTGACCCGGTTTCGACGCCTGCCGAGCCACCGGTTTCCAGTTCGCCGGCAGCGGTTTGGGGAATTTTGGGCGACCAGCCGGCGGGCACCGGCGAAGAACTGGTGCTGACCCAGATGGTGGCCGCGGATGGTTCGGTTGTCGCTTTCGACGAGGCGGCGCCGGGCGCGCCGGCAACGCGAACAACGGTAGAAGCGGCCGACACGGCGGCGCCAGCGCGGCCCCTCGATGTTCTGCTGCTGACCGACGCACTACCGGCCAACATGCCGGATGCCGATCTGGCCGTGGTGCCTCCCCCTGCGCCGATACCGACAGCTTCACCGCCGCCGCCCGCGGCTGCTGCGCCAAGTTCTGCGCCACCTCGATCAGTGCCACCCATGGCCGCGCCAATTCAACCGGCGCCGGCAATGGCGGCAGCACCTCCGCTCATGCCGCAGCCGGCATCTGTCCTGCGGCCCGAACCCGCCCCGCAACGCGAACCCGCCCCGCAACGCGAACCTGATCGCGTCCGGATTGGCCTCTCCCCATCCGAATCCCTGATCCAGTCCAACCCGGTGCTGGAGGAGCTGGCGCGAGGCCGCAGCCAATCTGTGGCCCAATCCGCCAGTCAATTGGGGAATCGACCCGGCAGCCAACCTGGAAGCCAATCTTCTGGGCAAGCGGGCAGCCAGCCCACCAATCCGCCCGTCGCGCCACCCGTTGTTCCGTTGGGCGCGCCGAGCGTGGAGGAGCTCGTCCGTCAATCGCTCGAACCGAAAATCCAGGAATGGCTGAACGCCAATCTCAAGGAGGTGGTCGAGCGGCTGGTGCAGCAGGAAATCGACAAGATCAGCCGGCGCACCTGAACCTGGCCCCGCGGGCAAGTGCCGTAGCGGCCCTTGCCAGCCCGGTTAGCGGCCCTTAAACAAAGCCACCATGCTCGAAAAAACATTCAACCCGGCCGAGGTCGAGGCCAAGCATTACGCGCGCTGGGAGCATGGCGGCTATTTCGCCTGCGACCCGAACTCACCGGCGAAGCCCTACACCATCATGATGCCGCCGCCCAATGTGACCGGGCGGCTGCATATGGGTCATGCGCTGACCTTTACCCTGCAGGATATCCTGGTGCGCTATGAGCGC
>DASXQK010000312.1:0-10567 GCA_036493015.1 Dongiaceae bacterium
CGGCCCCCTGCAGTCGGGACAGAATCCCGGGCGCGACATCATCGTACCCACGGGCTATCTGGTCGACCGCCTGGTCAAGCTGGGCTGGCTGGAAAAGTTCTCGGCCTCGGAAATTCCCAATATCAAGAACCTGGAACCAAGCCTCGCCAAGCCGAGCTGGGACCCGACCCAGGAATACTCGCTGCCCTGGGCAACCTTCCTCACCGGCGTCGCCTATAACGTGAAGAAGACCGGGCGCGAGCTCACCAGCGTCAACGACATCTTCGATCCGGCTTTCAAGGGCCATGTCTCGATGCTGAACGAGATGCGCGACACGCTGGCCTTGACGATGGCTGGCATGGGCATCGATCCCGCGAAGGCAACCTTCGACCAGGCTCAGGCCACGGTGAAGAAGATCAAGGAGAACGTCGATAACGGCCAGATCCGCCAGTTCTTCGGCAATGATTACGGTGCGGCGCTGGCCCGTGGCGACATCTGGGTGGCGTATGCCTGGTCAGGCGACGTGATCCAGCTACAGAAAGACAATCCCGATCTGCGCTTCCTGGCGCCGAAGGAAGGCGTCTATCACTCGGTCGACAATATGGTGATGCCGCTGCACCCGGCCCATCGCGACGCGGCGATCGCCTGGATGAACTACATTTATGAGCCGGAGGTTTACGCCCATATCTGTGCGGCGGTGCAGTACATCCCGCCGGTCGCCGGCACCAAGCCCTTCGTGGAAAAGATCGATCCGAAGATGGTCGACAACCCGCTGATCTACCCGCCGCCGGAGTTGCTCGCCAAGCTGATCGATTTCGTGAACCTCAGCGCGGACGACGAGCAGAAGTGGAACGATCTGTTCCAGACTCTGCTGGGGCATTGAATTAAAGGACGGGCCGCAAGATTCCCTCTCCGCACGAAAGTGGGGAGAGGGAGGGACCCATCGCGAAGCGATGGGAGGAGGGTGAGGTGTCGTGCAGCCTCGTCAGCCCACCTCACCCGCTCGCTAACGCTCGCACCCTCTCCCCCTCATGGGCGGAGAGGGTTTTCTTTGGTGCCGGCCCGTTCACCCACCCAAAAACAACCGCCCCACCTCGGGATTGTCGAGCAGCTCGCTCGCCTTGCCCGCGAGCGCCAGGCGGCCGGCCACCAGCACATAGCCGATATCGGCGAAGCTCAGGCCTTTGCGCGCATTCTGCTCGACCAGAATGATGGTCTTGCCTTCGCGGCGCTGCAGATCGCCCAGGATCTCGAACACCATGTCGATATAGCGCGGCTCGAGCCCGATGGAGGGCTCGTCGACCAGCAGCACCTTTGGCTGCATCATCAGGGCGCGGGAAATCTCCAACAGGCGCCGCTCGCCGCCGGATAGCACGAAGGCGCGCTTGTGCCGGCGTTCGGCCAATCGGGGATAGCGGTCGAATATCGCCTCGGCGGCGCGCTTCGCCTCGGATGGGTTTGCCATCAGATAGCCGCCGAGCCAGAGATTTTCCTCCACCGTCATCTCGGGGAATACGGAATTGTCCTGCAGCACATAAGCGATGCCGGCATCCTTGAGCCGGGCATTGGGTCTGAGAAGCGTCACGTCACGCCCGCCCACGGCGATGCGCCCGGCGAACATCGTGGTGAAGCCATAGATCGAATGCAGCACGGTGGATTTGCCCGCCCCGTTGGGCCCGATGAGGCAGAGCGATTGTCCCGCACCCAGGCGCAGATCGACGCCATGCAGGATCTCCATGGCGCCGTAGCCTGCAACCAGGCGATCGATGGTCAGCAGCGGATCTGGCCCCGCCAACGCCTCAAGATCGGCGATCGTGGGGCCTGACGCTGCAAGGCCCGCCGCAGCCTTTTCCACCGCATCGACCGAGAGCACGGTATCGACCGCGCCCAGCCCATGGCCGCTGATCTTGCCCATGTTGCGATTGCCGGAGGCGGCACTCATTCGCTCGTCCCCAGATATGCAGCAATCACCCGCGGATCGTTCTGGATTTCCGCCGGCTTGCCTTCCGCCAGGATCTCGCCACGCGCCATGCAGTAGATGTGCTCGGCGAGATTCATCATCACCCGCATATTGTGCTCGATTACCAACAGGGTGATGCCCAGCGCTTCGCGGGCGCGGCGCAGGCGGTCTACCAGCCCGTTGATCAGGGTTGGGTTGATGCCGGCGGTGGGCTCGTCCAGCAGCAGCAGGCGAGGGGCCCCCATCAGTGCCATAGCGAATTCCAGCAGCTTCTGCTGACCGAAGGAGAGGCTGCCGGCGGGCAAGTCGCGCTTGCTCGAGAGGCCGACGAATTCCAGAAGCTCTTCTCCCCGGGCACGCTGCTCCGGGTTCGGCCGTTCGACCATGGCGGCGAGCGATGACTCCTTGCTCGATTCGCTCACCAGCATGTTGGCGAGGCAGCTCATCTGGCGAAAGACGCGGGTCTGCTGGTAAGTGCGCAGCAGGCCGAGCCGCGCAATTTCCGGTACGCGCAGCTTCGATATCTCGCGGCCATCGAAACGGATCGAGCCGCCATCGATCGGATGTGTCCCGGCGATGGAATTGAACAGGGTGGTCTTGCCCGAGCCGTTGGGCCCGATCAGCCCGATGATCGCGCCGTGGGGAACGATCAGGCTGACATGGCTGTTGGCGATGATGCCGCCATAGCGCTTGCTGACGTCGCTGACCTCCAGTAGCGCGCTCACGCGCTAGGCTCCCCGGCGGTCGTCACGGCAAAAAGCCGCGGCCAGCGCTGGCGCACCCAGCCCAGCAGGCCAGTGGGAAAGAACACCACGACGACGATGATCAGCACGCCCAGCGCCACGTTCTGCCAGGCGTAGAGATAGGTCCAGAACAGCTCGCGGGTGACATGGAAGATGGCAGCGCCAATGACCGGGCCCCAGATGGTGCCCTTGCCGCCGAGGATTGCCATCAGCACCATCCAGACGCCAAAGGTGGCGCCGGCAAAGGCGACCTCGCGCGGATCGATGAAGCCGATGATATGCGCCATCAAGCCGCCGCAAAGCCCGACGATGCCCGCGGCAATGCACCAGCCGGCGATCTTGTAGCGGGTGGTGCGCAGGCCCAGCGCCTCGGCCTTGTCCTCATCGTCGCGGATTGCGTTCAGCACCAGGCCGAAGCGGGTGGCGTAGAGGCGATGCAGGATGAAGAACGTGGCAAGGCCCAGTCCGGCACTGAGGAAATAGAACAGCAGGCGCTGGCTGGCGAGGGTGCCTGGATAGACCAGCACCTGAAGTCCCGAAGAACCGCCGATCCAGGCCCAGCCGGCGGCAAGTTCGCCGAGCGCGATCCCGAGTCCCAGGGTGGCGATGGCGAAGTAATGGCCGCGCAGGCCAAGCAGGGCCGCACCTAGCAGCAGGGCTGCAATGATCGCCACGATGGGGGCCGCGGCCAGCCCCGCGACGAGTCCGATGAAATATTGGGCCTGCGTGACGTTCAGGCTCGCGCCGCCGGCCGCCGCCGTATAGGCGCCGACATCGTTGAACAAGCCGATCTGGGTGACGGCGGCGGTATAAACCCCGATGCCGAAGAAGGCGATGTTGCCGAAGGAATTATAGCCCGCCTGGCCACCCATCACGTCCCAGCTCAAGGCGAAGACGATCATGATCCACAGGAAGGTGAGCTCGACCTGGAAGGCGGGCAGCGCGAAGGGCGCGATGACGGTGAGCGCCAGGATCGCCAGGCGCATCGTCAGCTTGTTGTGCAGCAGCCTCACGCGAGATAGCGGCGCTGGCGATTGAGCCGCCAGCTGCGGAACGCCAGGATCACCACCAGAGCGGAAAAGATGAAGGCGATCTGCAGCTGGGCGCCGGCAATGAATCCCACAAATTGTTCGGCGACGCCAAGGCCGAGTGCAGCCAGGATCACGCCGGGCAGATTGCCGATGCCGGCCAGGATCACGATCATGAAGGAGCGCACGGTGAAGATCAGCCCGCCAAAGGGCTGAATCACCCAGATCATCGCGATGAGTGCGCCCGAGGCGCCGCAGATCGCGGCGTTGAGGGCGTAAGTCATGGCGTAGATGCGGTCGGTATCGATGCCCAGGATGCGCGCGGCGCGGGGGTTCTGCGCCGTGGCGCGGATCGCCTGGCCGAGGCGCGAGCGGCGCATGAACAGGACCAGTGCTGCGGCAATCACCAGGGTGACGGCCGATGCTACGACCTTGATCTGGGAGATGCTGACGAGGCCGTTGAACAGGAACCAGTTGCCGAGATGGGCATCGAGGGTTTCGAGATTGGCGCTGAAGATGTTGTTCATTAGCTGGCCCAGCACGATGGCGATGCCGAATGTCGCCAGCAGCGAGACGAACAGATCGCGCTCGACGATGCGGAAGATGACGGCGCGATAGCAGAGCCAGCCGAGGATGAACAAGGCGGCCGCGGCGACCGGCACGCCCAGCAGCGGCGGCAGACCCTGGCGCGCGACCGTCAGCGCCACATAACCGCCGATTAAAACAAACTGCCCTTGGCAGATATTGATGATGTTCATCACGCCCCAGACCAGCGCCATGCCATAGGCGGCGAGCGCGAAGACCGAGCCGATCAGCAAGCCATCGATCAGAAGCTGGAGCGCCAGCGGTGGCGCCTGGATCAGGATCGAAATGTTATCCATGGTGCGCCTGCGAAGCCGCCCACCTCACCCGCTCGCTGCGCTCACACCCTCTCCGCCCTAAAGGGGAGGAGAGGGTCAGGGAGCCGAGGATGCCATCTAGTTTCCCTCTCCGCATGAAACGGGGAGAGGGAGGGGCCCATCGCGGAGCGATGGGAGGGTGAGGTGTCATGCCGCGCACGCGGGCGATTGCGGCTTCGTAAAGCGCTGATGACCTAGATCATGGCGCGGGCCGCGGATAGACCACCTGGTCTTTCGCCCATTTCGCCGGTGCGACGACGACATACTTGCCCTTGAGCACCTGCATCATGACCATGTCCTTGGCCGGGTTCTTGCCGGTGGAATCGATGGCGACCGGGCCATAGAAGGTGTCGATCTTCGTGGTGGCCAACGCGTCGCGCACCTTCTGCGGGTCGAGAGAGCCGGCGCGGGTGAAGGCGTCGGCGAAGACCTGCACGGCGGCGGAGGATTCCGCCGCCTGATACGGCGCCTCATGGCCAAACTTGGCGGCATAGGCCTTGGCATAGTCGCCGGCAGTGCCGAACAGGCTGTCGCTGTAGGAGAGCGTCGGGCCCCATTGCGAGCCGCAGAGCGTGTATTCCGATGCCGCGCCCACTTTGCCGATGATGTCGGCGGAATCGCAATGGGTCATCGCCACCATGGAAGCGTCGATCTTCTGCTCGGCGATCTGCTTGGCGGCGGTCAGGGCACCCTTCTCATGACCGGAGACGAACAGCGCATCGGGCTTGAGGGCCTTCACCTTGGTCAGCGTTGCCGACATATCGGTAAAAGCATCCGGCAACTTGTCATCGATGACGATCTGGATCCCGTGCTTCTTCGCCGTTTCGACAATGCCCGCGCGAACGTCTTGCGAGAAATTGTCATCGCCCATGGCAAGCGCGAGGCGCAGCGTCGCCGGATCCTTGCCGGCGGCTTGTGCCTTCTCCGCCAGCAGGTCGACGGCGCTGGAGAGATAGTGATCGGACGTGGCGAGAACCGCGAAGGTATATTTGTAGCCCTTGGTGAAGAGCGAGCGGGCGGCGCCGTTGGCTTCGACCATCGGCACCTGCAGCTTTTCGATCACCGGCGCCATGGCGGCGGTGATGGGCGAGCCGTAGGGGCCGAGGATGAACTTGACGCCGTCCTGACTGACCAGGCGTTCGGCCAGCTGGGTCGCGCGGGCCGAATCGGATTCATCATCGTAATACTTGATCGCGAGCTTGTAGGTTTCGTTGCCGATCTTCACCCCGCCGGCGGCGTTGATCTTCTCCACCGCGAAGTCATAGCCCTCCTTGGTGTAGATGCCGCTGACCGAGAATTTTCCCGTCTGCGAGACCGCCGCCCCCAGTGTGATGGTGTCGTCGGCGACGGCGATTTTCGCGGCGCCAAGGGCCGCAGCAAAGACGACGGCCCCGACCGCAAGGCGGCGGACGGTGCTTAGCGGCTGCAAACATCCCATCATGAGCTTGTCTCCTTGGTCCCAGGTTTCCGGAGGCTCATTTGACGTGGCCCCGGGCACGCGTTTCTTCTGAATTTGTTATAGGTCGGCGCCCTCTGCCCGGCAAGGCGAGGCAGGTGAAAACGGGGTCGCCGCAGCAGGTTTGCCCCCAGGAGGACTGCCCCAGGAAGTTGCCGGGATTTGCCGCCGCCCGTGGGGGCGGATAGGTTCCGCCGTGATGTACTTCAGCCTCGTTCTTCCGGTCTATAACCGCGAGCGCCTGCTTCCGCGCTGCCTTGCCAGCCTCTTCAGCCAGGACTTCGGCGACTTCGAAGTCATCGCCGTCGATGACGGCTCTACGGATTCCTCGCTGACGGTCCTGAAGGCGGCAGGCGATCCGCGCCTGCGAATTCTGAGCCATGGGAAAAATCGCGGTGTCGGGCCGGCGCGCAACACGGCGATCGCGGCGGCGCAAGGCGCCTGGGTCATACCGGTGGATAGCGATGACGAGCTGGTACCAGGGGCGCTATCGCGCATGCATCGGCTTGCCCTTGAAACGCCGGATTCCATTCACGCCCTGTGGTTTCGCTGCCGCATGGATGATGGCCGGATATCGCCCGATCCCGTGCCATCGGCCGCCGAGTGGGATTATCGCGGATACATAGCCTGGCTGGCTGAAAGTCGCCGCCGCTGGCGCGATATGCTGCGCTGTGTGCGGACAAGCGGCTTGCGCCAGGTCCGATATCCCGAAGACCGCATGCTGGAAGACAAGTTCCATCTCGATTTCGCGCAACGATTCAATTCGCGCTTCCATCCGGATGTGCTTCGCCTCTATCACCAGGACGCCGATAACAGCCTGGTCAAGTATCTGCGGACGCTGGATCCGCTGCGCGATGCAGAATTTGTCCACGACCGGTGCGAGGGGTTGGGCGGTCTTTTGCGCGAGCATGGGCGGGCATTGGCAGCTATCGCGCCGGCAGTCCGTGGCGACTATTTGAGGATGGCGGCGGCGGCGGCATTGTTGGCGGGCCGTCGCAGTGCTGCGTTTGGATATGGCTGCCGGCTCATGACGGCCCAGCCACTCAACCCGGCAGGCTGGAAGATGGCGGCCGCCAGTCTGGTGGGGCCGGCCCTGGCGCTGAAGCTGCGCCACATTCTGACGCGGACGTGATTACCGTCACCATCGACGCATTGTGTTATTATCACGGCGCTCTGAGGGGACTGAAGTGGGAATTGCGTCGCTTTCGATCGTCTGCTGTACGCGTGACCGGCCGGACGAGCTTGCGCGGCTGATCGATTTGCTCTGCCGCGCACGCCGGCCTGCCGCTGCTCTCGAGCTGCTGGTCATCGACGACGGCAATCTGCCGGCAGAGATGCAAGCAATGCTCGCGGCAAAGGCCCGCGAATCCGGCATCGACTGGATCTATGTCAACAAATCCCAGCGGGCCGGCCTGCTGCGATCGCGCATCCTGGCGGCAGACATTGCCCGGCATGACTGGCTGCTGTTCTTTGACGACGATGTCGAGATCGAACCGGATTACATCGAGCGCTTCTGCCGGGTTGCCGGCGAGATGCCGGACCTCGCCGGCTTGGGCGGCGTCGATCTGCTGTCGGCGCCTTTGCCGCGCTGGCGCCTGTTTTGGCGCATCGCCGCCGGATTCGAACCGGTGCGGCTGGGCCAGCTTTCCTTCAGCGGCTTTCCCACCCATATGGATCGCGCCCGGGCCGCGAACCGGCCGTTCCTCTCCCGGCGCGTTTATGGCTGCAACATGGGGTTTCGCCGCACAGCGCTTGCCGGACTTCGCGAACTGCCCGGCTTCGATGGCTACAGCCTCTACGAAGATGCCTATCTTTCTTTCGAGGCCGCACGTCATGGCGCCCTGCTGATCGATGGCGGGCTGAAGGTCCGCCACCATCATTCCCCTTCGGCGCGCGATAGCAGCCGCGAAGTCGGCCGGATGAGCGTGCTCAACCATCTGCTGCTCATGCGCCTCTATGGCGGCTCGCGCTGGCGCGCGCTTGGCGTGCTTTATTCGACGATCTCGTTGGCGGGCTGGTCGATGCTGACGGGATTTCGCCGGCGCTCGGCACGGAAGGGCCGCGATTTCGGTTTCGTGCGCGGACAGATGTCGGCCCTCGGCCTTCTGGTCGGCAGCCTCTGGAACCCGGGGTAAGCGGGTAGCGTCAGCGCCTGTAGGCCACGATATGCGCGTCCATGGCGGCATCCACGGAAAAGGTGCTGCGGACATGCTCATGGGCCGCCTCGCCGCAGCGCCGCCAGCGCTCGCCCTGCAGCAGATCGCGCAGGCTCTGGGCAAGCTCGCCGGGCCGGCTGACCAGGCCAAATCGTGAGGCGAAGCCGTCGCTGTCGAGATAGCTCAGGATGGCGCAGCGATGGGCCGCCGCCTCGATAAAGGTGGTTGGCAACGCTTCGCGCAGCGAGGTGTTCACGACAATCCAGCTTCTGGCGAGAATCTCGCTGAGACGATTGGAGCTGAACTGGTCGATGATGCCGGGCATGGCGAGATTCACCAGATGGCCATAGCGCGCGCGTAACGCGGCATCCCGCCCGATCTCGGGCGCGCCGCCGACGGCGATGAAATCGATATCCGGACAGGCCTCGGCGAGGTCGAGGAAATGCTCCGGCTGCTTGATACCGTGCCAGCGGCCGACGAAACAGACGGTAGGTCGCGTCGCCTTCTCCACGCTCGCCGGCACCGTTACCGGTGTCGGCAGCAGATCGGGCCGTTCGTCGAGCCCGAAAACGGCCATGGCCTTGGCGGCGATGCCCGACGATGCAACATAGCGATGAGGCGTGCGGCGCACAGCCCGGTGCACAAGCGGGTTGTCGATTTGAAGGTAATGCATCAGATGGCCGCGCCAGCCAGTCTCGCCAAAGTGCCGGTCGATGCGCAGATCCTTCCGGCTCAGCGGCGCGCGAAAGGTGACGACGTGGCGGGCGTGGGGCATCGCCCGCATGGCAAGCAATGTGGCTAGCGAGGGGTCCTGCGAGTGAAACACATCGGCCTTGCAGTCGCGATAGATCGCCAGGGAAGAAAATGGCCGGCGCGGCGAATACATGCGCACGCGCATGCCCTCCAGCATGAAATCGGTGCGGCGGTCTTCGGAAAGGGGACTCTGGCGCGTGACGATCGTCACCCGATGGCCGCGCCCGGCAAGTTCGCGACCGATCATGCGGGTGGCCCGGCCGAATCCACCGGTCGAGCCGAATCCGAACAGCTCCATGCAGACCAGGCAGATATGCAAGGGCGCGCCTTCGCTCGCCATCAGACTGCGCGTTCCGGCGGGCGAAGCCGCATGCCGTCGACAAATTCGAAGCGCTGGGTAGCATCGCGGTGGTGCAGGCAGAGATTGCCGGGGAGATCGAGCGGATCCAGGCGGCGAATCGGCATCTCGCCATAGGCCTGCGGCGTCATCGCCGTCACCTCCATCAGCCATAGGGCGCCGCCATAGCGCAGCGAACAGTCTTGGGCCGGACGCAGCAGCTTGCCCTCATGGCGGAACAGCCGTCCGCCGGGCCGCGTGTAGCGGATATCGCTCTGAACGGGATTGCCCGGATGCGGCCGCCATGGCCCCAGCGGCGAATCGGCCATGAACAGGAACAGGGCGCCGGCGCCCTGCGCATCTTCGCTGATCATCACGAACATCCACCAGCGGCCATTCTCATCGGCGTGCAATGTCGCGTCCACGGCGCGCCAGCCTTGCAGCAGGTCGCGGTGGAACGACCAGCGCCGGGGAAACTCCTCGCAGCGATAAAGTTCCACCGCGCGGTTCTCGCCGGTCTCCGGCATTAGCCAGATCTGATCCTGCCAGCGGAAGATGAAGGGGTAGGACAGGTGATAAGGCCGTTCGAGCGCCATGGATGCCGGCCCTGGCGTTCCATCATCGGCCAGCACGGCGTGGGATATGTGTCCGCGGCCACGCTGCCGGTCGAAATCCTCGAAGAAGAGATGGGTTTTCCCATTCGCCTCGATCAGGAAGGGATCGGCGTAATAGCGGCCGGCGGCGGCCGGAAGCGGCCGGAAGCCGGTCATTGAATGTGTAACGCCATCGGGGCCGCCGTCGCGCCGGGAATCTGCAGTACTTTCACGCCGGCGCATGGCGAGGAACCACCATTCGCCACGGCGATACTGCCAGCGGAAGCAAAACCAGCGCAGAGCCTGGCGCGCGATCAGGGCGGCAGCCGCGGATATCGTGGGTGTGCGGAGCGGCTTTCCGGCCATCGCCGCTTCGTTCACCGCGAACGGCATTCCCTGGCGCAGCCGGCGCAAGGCGCGGGGCGCCAGAAAGGCAACGCCGTCATAGGCCTTGTCGCGGGAGATGCTGAGGGATCGCGGGTAGCCCGCTATATCCATTCGCGCGATCGCCTGAATTCTTCCCTCTTCCTGGCGATCGAGCTGACAGAGGATGACCGGCTGCCCGCTCTCAAGACCGGCGAACAGCGCGTTATCGAGATGCTCGGCGCCATGGCCGTTCCAGCGATACTGCCAGACGCCGTGACGCGCGAGCCTGAGCACCTC
>DASXQK010000313.1:0-10904 GCA_036493015.1 Dongiaceae bacterium
GCATGGCGGCGAAGGTGTTGCCGCTGGCCCGCAGCACGCCCATCAGGGCGAATTGCAGGCCGATGAAGCCGAAGCTCCAGGCGACGGTGCGGATGAACACCGCGCCTTCGCGGATGACATCGGCATCTTCGGGCACAAACAGCGCCACGATGCGCGATGCTGCAAGAAAGCAGATCAGCCCCACCGCCGAGAGTGCGATGAAGGTAATGACGCCCGCCAGCCGCGCGACCCGCTCGGCGCGCGCGATATTGCCGGCGCCGATGTTCTGGCCGACCAGGGTGGATGTGGCCATGGAAAATCCCATGGCGGGGATCACGACGAAATTGAGCACATTGGTTCCCACGCCATAGCTTGCCATCGTCACCGTGCCGAAGCTGGTGATGAGGAACGTCATGACGGTCATGCCAAGCCCGCGCGCCGATTGCTCGATCGAGGCGGGATAGCCCAGGTTGAAGGCGCGCGCGATGAAGGCGAAGTCCGGCCTGAACGATTGCCAGCCGATCGCAATGCCGTAGCGGCCGCTCATCAGCAGCGCCATGCCCGCCGCGGTGGCGGCGGCTTGCGCGATCAGCGTGGCAACCGCCGCGCCCATGACGCCGAGAGCCGGAAGTCCGAACATGCCGAAGATCAGGACGGGATCGAGGATGAAATTCAGCACAACGGTGCCGGCGACGATGAACAACGGAACGGTAACCTCGCCGGTACCCCGCATCAGCGACTGGAACATGAAATAGAGGAAGGCGAAGGGCAGGCTGACGAAAGAGACGCGCAGGAAGGCAACCGCATTGGCCTGCACCTCCGGGGCGGCGCCCATCAGCTCGAGCAGATAGGGCGTGCCGATGAAGCCGATGCTTCCCAGCACCACCGATACCGCCGCGATGGTGAGAAGCGTCTGGGCCGCAACATGGTTCACCATCGCCTGGTTGCGGGCGCCGACATATTGGGCAATCAGCGTGGTGCCGGCGACGGCAAAGCCGAGGCCGGCCGAGATTGTCAGGAACATGACCGGCATGGCGACGGAAACGGCGGCGACGGCCGCCGCCCCCAGCCGGCCGACCCAGAAGGCGTCGATCAGCTGATAGGCCACCTGCAGCAGGTTCGCCCCCATGATGGGGAACGCCAGCAGAAACAGGGAGGTCACGATCGGCCCTTCCAGCAGGCGCGGATCGAAGCTGCGTTGGCGGCGTGGCATGTCGGAGATCCCCGGTCGTGTGAAGGGGATAAGGTGGTGTCTGCGCGCCGGCAAAGCCAGGTCCTGGCGCGGGGGCGAAAGCGCACAGGAGCAGGAGGCTCCTGCGTCAGCTTCCGCCGGCAGCCGCCCAGTAATCCTGGTTCATGGTCGCCAGCAGGCCGCTTTGCCGGCTCTCCAGGCAATAGGCCTGGCCCAGGCGGCTGGGGAAGTTCTGGCAGTTCTGCACGACTTGGCCGGCCTCGGCCAGCGTCGCGGCGTCGAACCGGCCGGATCCGACGCTTGCCAGCACCTGATGCAGCAGGCCATCGAGCGCGATGGGCTCGGGATCGTCGCTTGCCGGCATGGCATTGATGAGCAGGCCCAAAAGGCGCGTGCTGTCGGCCGAACCGGCACCGGTGGTATCGAAGGTCTCGCCGGCGAGCTGGCGCAAGGGACCGGTGGCCAGCGCGATTTCCTCCGGCGTCTGGGGATCGGGATCGCCCGCGACCGGAACGGGCAGGATCACCGTCGCGTCCTCGACGGCAAGGCTGATCGTGTCGCCGGTGGCGAGCGAGACGCCGGATGCCGCGAGCTTGCCCAGCGACAGGCTCGCCTGCACCGTCGACATTTCCGAATAGAGCGTGAGCGTCACCAGCTGGTTCGCGGCCAGGCGAAGATGCTGGCCGGAGGCCCGGGTCACGATGAGCGAGAGGCCGCCACGAAGTCCGGGCAAATAGGCCTGGCCATCCTCCGGCGCATCGCGCGCCTCCTGCAGGCAGAAGCTCGAAAGCAGCGCCGTGCAATCGCCACCATCGCATCGCATCGGCACGGGCAGGCCGTTGCTGGCGACGAGGCCGAGGATCTGGGGTGCCGCTTCAGCGCGTGGTATCGCAAACGAGAGCGCGGCAATGGCAGCAGCGAAAAGAATCCGCTTGATGCTCTTCATGGCGCGAGCTCCCTCTGGGTGACGGACCTTGCTGCGCGAAAAATAGTAGCCCGAAGTGAATACCATTTCCTCCGGATTTTCCCCAGTGGTTGGTATGACGCCCGACTGTAGTAATAGCTCAGCCTCCTGCTGCGGAGGGGCGCTGTATGGTGAGGTCGGTGAAGAAGAAAAACCGGCGGAAACGTTCCTTATGATCTCGCAAATAGGCGGGAACGTCCTGTTCGATTGAGAACTCATCAAAGGCGAGCGGCGAAAAATGGAAGTCGCCACCACTGGCCAGGTAACGTTGCTGGACCTGCGTGCATTCCTCTCGCGACAAGGCGCCCTCGAAAACCTGCAGGGGCTGGGTCGCATCTGGCACCTCGGCGACCCTGTTGGGATCCTCGACATGCGAGAAGTTTTGCGCCTTGACCCAGAATGCCTCGGCGCCGCCCAGGGAGGAGAGGTGCCAGCCGCCATCTTCGACATAGTCCCAACGTCGAACCCGGTCCTGCGCGACATGGGCCGAGCGGAGCCCGCCGGCGCGAACCTGGTGCGCGCCGATCCGCCGCATCGTCTTCCAGTGGCAGGCCACGGAACCCAGGAATGGTGCGCCGTTCAGGGCCTTGTCCGACAGGTTGTTCACATAGCCGCGGTAATTGTGCAGCACGAAGATGGAGAAGGCCTTGTGCGCGAGACGCTCATGCAAGCCTGCAAGCAGCGCCGGGCGAGGAATCTCGTCGACGTCGCTGAGGACCACGATGTCATTGGCGCGCAGGCCCATCTGCGCAAGCGCCGTGCCCACGGCATCGCGCTGTGCCGCCTCGACCTTAAAACGTGCGTCGGTCGTTGTTCGCAATCCACTCATCCTGGCCGGCGCCTTAAGACCCCGGACCTTATGATAGGAAATTTTGCTGGCAAATGGCTTGAAGCGTGAGGCCTGTGCTTCAAAGAAATATGGCTTGGGACGTCCAGCGAAGGTCCTATCCGATTCGACGATGACGAAGCGGCCGACCGTGTCCCAAAGCTCGCCAAGGCGAATCTCCAGCAGGTCCAGCTCGTTGAATAACAGACAGGCGTCAACGATCAGGGGCGTCGATACAACTAGGCGAGGGCTGAATACCCGGCTGAAAAAGCTGAAAGCCACCTGGTAAACGCCTCCTTAGGCGTCGGCGGGGAGGCCGACACCACGTCACACCGGACGGCGCTCATCTCCCACCGCAGGCGGTCCAGCCGCCGGCGCGACAAGATACTCGCTCATTTTGCGGCCAATTCGCGATGGGCTGAGATATTCCTCGACGAACACCCGAGCCCGGGCCGCCAAATTCCAGCCATAGTCGGGTTCCTCTACCATCCGCCGCATGGCCGCCGCCGCTTCCTCGATGTCCGGGTCGGCCCAGAATTGGCCGGCCCCGCCGGGATACTCGTCCGGCGCTACGGCAATCAGCCGGCTGCCGATCGGGCAAGAGCGATCCGGGGCCAACAAGTCGGCGGCGCCGCCGAAGTTCGTCGCGATCACCGGTTTGCCGAGTGCCATGGCCTCGGCGATGCCCAGCCCGAAGCCTTCGGAGCGATGCAACGAGACGAAGCAATCGCAGAGCGATTGAAGCGCCAACATGTCTGCACGCTCGAGCACGCTGTCGATCAGGAAAACGTCTGGCGCGCCGGCCACCAGCTTCGCCACATGATGGCGATCCCTCTGGCTATACCCCTCGCCCATGCTCTTCAGCACCAGGCCGACGCGACCCGGGCCCGTCATCTCGGCGCAGCGCCGGAACGCGGCAATCACGGCTTCGGGGTTCTTCCTCGCGGCGAAAGAGGCATAGTCGAAGAAGAAATAGAAGAGAAAGCGATCGGCCGGCAGGCCAAAATCTGCCCGCCGGCGCGCCGCTTTCGCCGGCAAGACCATGGGCGGAGGCAAAATCTTCACAGCTCCCCGAAACCGGGGAGCAAGGGCCTTGGCGATGAACCGCGAAGGCGCCCAGATCTGATCGAATATGGCCAGTTGCGAAGCCCAGGCCGCCGGCCATTCCGGCAATTCCCAAAGCGGGTACAGGATATTCCGGCGGCCGGCGAGGGCGCGCGGCCCAAGGAGTCGAACGGAATGAGCCGCGTATAGCGAACTCACGACAAACAGGTTCACCCGGCGATTCAGGTTTCCGGATATATGGTCGAGCAACCGGCGATCATTCTGCCGGGCCTGGATACGTTGGCCGATATCGAAGGCGCAAAAAGGAATGTGCGCATGCCCGGCCGCCGCCGCGAGCAGCCGCAAGGCCTCTCCCAAGCCTGTTTCGGCCCAAGGATAGCCGATCAGCGCAAGGCCCGGAACCAACGCCTCAGGCGGCGAAATATCGAAGTGGCCCTCGTGCCACAAAATCGGGCGAAGGGCCTGGCGTACAGAAGCGGGAACAAGCAGGCCGAGCGCCCTAAGCCGACGCGCTCCCAACGGCAGATTGCGAGCGAATGACCACCGGTTGGAATCCGGCAATAAATTAACCTCTTGGTTGAGTCCCGAGCGCCGAGCCGCGATCCTGTGGCAAGCTACATTGCGGAAACCTCTCCGGCGCTATACCGATCGGCAATCAAGTGCGCCTTGAGGCTTCTTCGACGCCGTTCACTCGCTGGCTTGGGAGCCCGGCCTTTCAATAGCGCAGGGCGCCGAAGCGATAGAGCCGGTCGAGGACTACGTGACGCAGAAGATACATTTCGATTCCACGATTGACGTCGTCCGTCGCGATATCGCGCCCGAAGGTACGCCGGCGTAACAATTCCATTTCGGCCAGGCTGGTCGCGCGGCCGCTGATGGTCTTTTGCGCCGGGTGAACACGAAAGCAGCCCAGGAAGCGCGGCAGGCGCCGAAATGAGAAGCCGGCAGCCTGAGCGCGCAGGATGAAATCCCAGTCCATCGCGCAATGAAACGAAATGTCGATGGGGCACAGGGCCTGCCATACCCGCCGGCGCCAAAACAATGTCTCCTGCGGTATGTAGTCGGCAAATTTGAGCGTGCCGGGGTCATGGACCGGCAGAACGCAACGCCCTGTTTCTCTGCCATGAATGTCGATGTAGATCCGATGGCCATAGACAATATCGACGTCCGGATTCGCCTGGAAGAAGCGCGCCACATAGGCAAGCGTGCCTGGGGCCAGCATGTCATCCCCGTTGAGCCAGCCCATGATGTCGCCGCCGACGCGGGCAAGTCCCTGATTGATGGCGTCTGCCTGCCCACGATCCCCTGCACTTACCCACTCAAGGGAGTCGCCGTAGCTGCGCAGGATTTCGACGGTGCCATCGCTCGAACCGCCATCCCGCACGATATAGGCAAGCCTCGGATAGCTCTGCCTCAAGACGCTGTCGATCGCGGCCCGAATGAAGGCAGCCTGGTTCAGAACCGGGGTAACAATGGCGATTGAGGGCGCGTCCCACGGAGGGTTCTCGGCGCGGTGATCGGGAAAGGCGAGGGCGCGAGGCGGGTACTGTTCGCTACGCCAGATCGCAGGCCTGAGGCACTTGTTGGCCCATCGCTGAATTCGGCGTCGGAACATGGCAACATACTACGTGGTTACCGGCCGGGCGCGTGACGAGAGGTTGGCCCGAACGCATTAAGCCCTCTTCTCTTCCTCCCGGTCGCTGAGGGGCTGGGGCAGGCGGGCGAGCATTTCCTTCGGCACGATCTGCCAGAAGCTGTCGCGTTCCAGCGTCCAGTCGTTGATCAGGCGCTGGGCGAAGCGGGACTGGGTCTCGCTTACATGTTCGGCGATAAGGTCGCGCAGCATCTTCTCCCAATGCAGTGAATCGATGCGCTGCCAGATCACCGAGTCCGGATTGACGTAGCGCGGGAATTCACCGGCCGAGTCGTAGACGAAGGCCATGCCGCCGGTCATGCCGGCGGCGAAATTGTCGCCCACTGGCCCCAGGATCACCGCCACGCCGCCGGTCATGTATTCGCAGCCGTTGGCCCCACAACCCTCGACCACAACATGCGCGCCGGAATTACGCACGGCGAAGCGCTCGCCCGCCTGGCCGGCGGCGAACAGGCGCCCGGCGGTGGCGCCATAGAGCACCGTGTTGCCGATGATCACATTGGCTTGCGTTGCCAGCGGGCTGGAGGGGAGCGGCCTGACCACGATGGTGCCGCCCGAGAGACCCTTGCCGACATAATCATTGGCATCGCCCAGCACCTCGAGCTTCAGCCCCTGCACGGCAAAGGCGCCGAGCGATTGGCCGGCGGAACCGCGCAGGCGCACCGTCACATGGCCAGGCTTGAGGGCCGCCATGCCGAAGCGCCGGGTGATGCGCGAACTGAACTTGGTGCCGATGGCCCGGTGCGTGTTGCGGATGTTGTACTGGAGCTGCATCTTCTCGCCGTCGTTGAACAACGGGCCAGCATCCGCGATCATCTGGGCGTCGAGGGTCTCCGGCACCTCGTTGCGGCCCTCCAGCGTGCAATAGCGGGCATGTTCGCCCGGATCGGCCTGGGCCAGGATCGGGTTGAGATCGAGATCGTCGAGATCGGCGGCACCCCGGTTCACCTGGGTCAGCAGGTCCGTGCGGCCGATCACCTCGTTCAGCGACTTCGCACCCAGCTTTGCGAGCACCTCACGCACCTCCTCGGCGATGAAGCTGAACAGGTTCACCACCTTCTCCGGAGATCCTGCAAAGCGTTCGCGCAGCTTCGGGTCCTGGGTGCACACACCCACCGGGCAGGTATTCGAGTGACACTGCCGCACCATGATGCAGCCCATGGCGACGAGGGCGGCGGTGCCGATGCCGAATTCCTCCGCCCCCAGCATGGCCGCCATCACCACATCGCGGCCGGTCTTGATGCCGCCATCGGTGCGCAAGCGTATGCGATGGCGCAGGCGATTGAGCGTCAGCACCTGATGCACCTCGGAAAGGCCCATCTCCCAGGGGATGCCGGCATATTTGATGCTGGTCTGGGGCGAGGCACCGGTGCCGCCGACATGGCCGGAGATCAGGATCACATCGGCTTTGGCCTTCGCCACGCCGGCCGCGATCGTGCCAATGCCCGAGCGGGCCACCAGCTTCACGCAGACCTTTGCCTCGGGATTGATCTGCTTCAGGTCATAGATGAGCTGGGCCAGATCCTCGATCGAATAAATGTCGTGATGGGGCGGCGGCGAGATCAGCATCACGCCCTCGGTCGCATGGCGCAGCCGCGCGATCTCCGCCGTCACCTTGAATCCGGGAAGCTGGCCGCCCTCGCCGGGCTTGGCACCCTGCGCCACCTTGATCTCGATCTCGCGGCAATGGGTCAAATAGTCAGCCGTAACACCAAAACGGCCCGAGGCGATCTGCTTGATGGCGGAGTTGGCGTTGTCGCCATTGGGCTGCGGACGGAAGCGCGCCGGATCTTCCCCGCCCTCGCCGGAATCCGATTTGGCGCCGATGCGGTTCATGGCGATGTTGAGCGTGCCATGGGCCTCGGGCGACAACGCGCCCAAGGACATGCCCGGCGTGTTGAAGCGCTTGCGGAGTTCGGTGATGGATTCGACCTCGTCGATCGAGATGGCGGGCTTCACCGGATCGAAGGCGAGCAGGTCGCGAATGGCGATGGGCGGGCGCTTTTCCAGCGCCTCGGTGTATTTCTTGAAGGTCTGGTAAGCCTCGCTGGTCACGGCGGATTGCAGCAGATGGATCAGGTTGGCTTCCCAGGCATGGGATTCCCCGCCCTTGCGGTAGCGATAGAAGCCGCCGATGGGCAGCGCCGCCGTATCCTCGCGCCAGGCCTTGCGGTGGAGGTCGAGGACGCGGCGCTGGATACCCACCATGCCGATGCCGGAGATGCGCGAGGGCATGTCGGGGAAATATTCGGCCACCAGCGTGCGCGAGAGGCCCAGGGATTCGAAGAAGCCGCCGCCGCGATAGCTCGAGATCACCGAGATGCCCATCTTGGACATGATCTTCAGCAGGCCCTGGTCGAGGGCCTCGCGGTAGCGCTTGAGACAATCTTCCAGGCTTCGGCTGCCGAACAAGCCGCGGCGATGGCGCTCGGCGATGCTGGCCTCGGCCACATAGGCATTCACCGTGGTGGCACCGACGCCCACCAGGACAGCGGCGTGATGCACATCGAGGCATTCGCCGGAGCGCACATTGAGCGAGGTGAAGGTGCGCAGCTGCTGGCGAAGCAGATGGGTGTGCACCGCGCCGGTTGCGAGAATCATGGGAATGCCGGCGCGATCTGTCCCCGTCGCCTTGTCGCTCAGGATGATATGCACGGCGCCGCCGCGCACGGCATCCTCGGCCTGGCGGCGGATCGATTGCACCGCATCGCGTAAAGCATTGTCGGCCGCCGTCCCGCCGGCGGAATCGCCGGCAAAATCCTGAGGTACGTCGAAGGTGCAATCGACGGTCGCCACCGTCTCGCCCATATAAGCGCGCATGGCTTCGAATTCGGAAGTCAGCAGCATCGGCGATTCGAGCTGCAGCAGCTTGCACTGACCCTCATCCTGGTCCAGCACATTGCCGAGATTGCCCAGGCGCGTTTTCAGCGTCATCACCCGGCTCTCGCGCAATGAATCGATCGGCGGGTTGGTGACCTGGCTGAAGCTCTCGCGGAAGAAATGATGCAGGCCGCGATATTGATCCGCGAGCACGGCCAGCGGCGTATCGTCGCCCATGGAGCCGATGGCTTCCTTGGCGTCTTCCACCATGGGATGGAGGATCAGCTCCAGATCTTCGAGCGTGAATCCGGCAGCCAGTTGCCGCCGGCGCAATTCATCGCGCTCGAAGCTGGCCGGCTTGCCCGGCGCATTGCGCACGAGGCTGTCGATCACCGTGATGTTCTTGACCCAGTCGCTGAAGGCAGCCTTGCCTGCCAGCAGATCCATGATCTCGCGATTGCGATAGAACTTCCCGGCGGCAAGGTCGACGCCGATCATCTGGCCCGGACCGACGCGGCCCTTTTCGACGATGGTGTTCTCGTCCACCCGCACCATGCCGGCTTCCGATCCCGCCAGCAGCAGCCCGTCGCCGGTGATGGTGTAGCGCAGCGGGCGCAGGCCGTTGCGGTCCATGCCGGCGATCACCCAATTGCCGCCGAAGGCGCAGAGTGCGGCCGGCCCATCCCAGGGCTCCATCACCGAGTTGCAATAGCTGTAGAAGTCGCGATGGGCCTTGGGCATGGTCTCGCGCCCCGCCCAGACATCGGGAATCAGCAGCGCCTTCACCATGGGCAGGTTGCGCCCCACCCCCACCATCGCCTCGAACACATTGTCCAGTGCGGCGGAATCCGAGCCGCCCGCCTGCACGATCGGCTTGATGGATTCCATATGCTCGCCATAGACGCTGGTCGCCATGCGCGTCTCATGGGCCTTCATCCAGTTGAGATTGCCCTTCAGCGTGTTGATCTCGCCGTTATGGGCGATGACACGGAAGGGCTGGGCCAGATGCCAGGTCGGGAAGGTGTTGGTCGAATAGCGCTGGTGATAGACAGCGAAATTGGAAATGAAACGCTCGTCGCGCAGATCGGGATAGAAGGCCGTCAGCTGTTCGGCCAGGAACATGCCCTTGTAGATGACCGAACGGCAGGAGAGGGAGCAGATATAGAAATCCTTGATGCTCTCCTCGATCACCGCTTTTTCGATGCGCCGGCGGATGACGAACAGGTCGACCTCGAACTGCTCCTCGCCTACGCCGCGGGAATTGCAGACCAGGATCTGCTCGATCTCGGGACGCGTGGCATTGGCCTTGTCGCCGATCACATCGACATTCACCGGCACCTGGCGCCAGCCATAGATCGTGTGGCCGTAGGAGAGGATTTCGCGTTCCACCACGACGCGCGCACGCTCCTGGGCGCCGAGATCGGTGCGCGGCAGAAACACCATGCCGAGGCCCAGCGTGCCCGGCCCCATGAGTGAGCCGGCGCGCCGGATATGGTCCTGGAAAAAATCTTGCGGGATCTGCACATGGATACCGGCCCCGTCGCCGGTCTTGCCATCGGCATCGACGGCGCCGCGATGCCAGACGGCTTTCAGCGCGGCGATGGCGGCTTCCACCACCTGGCGGCGCGGCTGGCCGTCGAGGGCGGCGATGACGCCCACGCCGCAGGCATCATGCTCCTCGCGCGGATCGTAGAGACCGTTGGATGCTAGATGCGCCGCATTGCGGCGGTATGCGTCGGCGAAGTTCTCAGTCATCGGGCCCTCATTGCGGCAGCACCAGGCCGCGTTTTTTCATCTCCGGCGCCATTTTCTGTATCGCTTCATTGGCGATGCTTTGCGCGATGACCGGGCCTTGCTTCGAGATGATGGGATCGAGCTTGCCTTGCGAAGCGACCAGCTTTTTCCCGAGCGACGATTGATAGAAGGCCAGCAACCGGTCGAGCTCGGCCGGGGTGAAATCCTTGGCATATTCGCGTGCGCCGACATCGATGATCTCGCCATAGCGCGCATTGATGAGCGGCACGAAATAGGCCTGGACGAGATCGTCCACTTCCAGCTCGCGCCCCGGATTGGCGCTGCCGAGATAGCGGCTGAACTGCATGGTAAGCGCACTCAGCATCTTTACCCGCTGTTCGGCGGGAGCCGAGGCCAGTGCCACGGCACGCGCCTTGGCCAGCATCGCGGGATCGACGGCATCGGCCGCCTGCGCCCCCGAAACAAGAGCGAAGGAGAACAGAAGACCAAGCAGCAGCAGGGCGAGGGCAAGCCGTGAACGCATCGCCGTCATCGCTTACTCCGCTGCTCTCTTGAGAGCGGTTGCCTTCGCGGCGAGCCAGCCATGAATCTGCTCGGCGGCATCGCGCCCGTCGCGGATGGCCCAGACAACCAGTGCAGCACCGCGCAC
>DASXQK010000314.1:0-7293 GCA_036493015.1 Dongiaceae bacterium
CAGGGCCGGCGCTGAAGCCTGGCATGTTCTTCACCATCGAGCCGATGGTGAATGCCGGGCGCTTCGAGGTGAAGGTGCTGGACGATGGCTGGACCGCCGTCACCCGCGACCGATCGCTTTCCGCCCAGTTCGAACACACGGTGGGCGTGACCGAGGATGGCTACGAGATCTTCACGAAGTCGCCAACCGGGCTGGACCATCCACCTTACGCGATGTGAGCGCGGCGCCAGTTCGCTGGCGAAATCCAGGTTTCCACCTGTTAGGCACGTCGCTCAGAACGCAAAAATCTTTCGCGCGGTGCCCTCGCGAATGGCCTGACAGACATTGGCCGGCAGCGCCGCCGTGTTGTCGTACGAGCCCTTCATGTCATGCACCTGGTGCGGATAATCGGTCCCGTACAGGACCCTGTCGGCGCCCACGACCGAAATCATGAACTGCAGCGCGCCCGGGTGATAGTTGATGCAGTCATACCAGATGCGTTTGAGATATTCCGACGGCCTCGCCTTCATTTTCCGCCGCGACGGAATTTCTACCTCATCTCCCTTGTCAAACCGGCCGGCCAGATAGGGCAGTGTCCCTCCGCCATGGGAGGCGATCATTTTCATATTGGGGTAGAGGTCGAGAAACCCATCGAAGATCATGCGGGTGAAGGCGAGCGTGGTATCGGCCATGAAGCCGACCGACCAGCTGAGATCGTATTTCTTCATATCCATCTCATCGATGCCCGGCAGGTCAGTCGGGTGCACCAGCACCGGTAGCGCCCGCCGGTCGATTTCGGCCCAGACTGGCGCGAATAGCGGGTCCGTCAAACTACGGCCGGCGATATTGGCCAGGACCATCACCCCGACGGCACCCGCATCGCAGCTCCGCTTCAACTCATCGACGGCACGCTGCGGGTGTTCAAAGGGCAATGAGGCGAACCAGCGGATGCGGTCCGGCCAGCGCTGCTGGGCAGCGGCCATGCTGTCATTGGATTCGCGCGCGGCCTCGCAACTGACCTCCTCGTTTCCCCAATAGACGTTCGGGCAGGTCAGCGAGACGATCGCCAGATCGACGTGGCCAGCATCCATGTCGCGCAGGCGCAGTTCGTAGTCGAAATGGCCCCGCTGCGGAATAGCGACCGGCGTATCGTAGCGAAAGATTTCGACCTGCCCGTCGGGCCGCATCTGCAGATTGTATTTTTCGCCCTTGGCTTTCAGCAAAGCCATGAACTTGTCGGTGAACATGTGCGTGTGCACATCGATGATCGGCATTTGGTATTACTCCTTCGATGCCATCCAGTGGACTCTATAAGTCAGTCAGCCAAGATAGTTTATCTCGTAGAAGTCCACGGCCGCCGATCTTGCAGACCAGCATGTTTCGTTGGACCGACCGGCCACGACCGCAGCCTTTCTCAATGGATTGCCGGCGAGGCCGTCCGAGCGCAGAATGCCCTTTCCGGTACAGGTGCGCCGCGTGATCTTTGCAGGAGGTAGTGTCGTGAAGGGTCCGCACTTTGTCTTGACGCCCGATCGTCATGCACGTGCACTCAATGTGGTCGGCACGCAAGTGACCGTGCTCGCCTCCAACGCCATGACGCGGAGCTATGGAATCACACTGCAGCGGGGTGATGCGGGCACTGGACCGCCTCCGCACAGCCACGACTGGGACGAAGCGTTCTATGTGCTGGGCGGGGAGGTAAAGTTTACATGCGACGGACAGGCCTATGCATGCCTGCCCGGGACGCTGGTGCACATCCCCCGTGGAACGGTGCACGGATTCCAGTATGGCAAAGATGGCGGTCAAATGCTGGAGATCACCGGAGAGAACGCCACAGCCGCCGAGATGTTTGCCGCCGTCGACCAGGCAATTCCGCCCGGGCCGCCAGACATCCCGAAATTGCTGCGCGCGCTCGAACAGAACGGCGTCACCGTCGCACCGCAGAATTAGAGCCAAGGCAAACCAGTCTACTGATGCTGGGGGCCCGATGCCTGTGAGCGGCGGGTGTCCCCCATCTCCGCACACCTGATTCTTACCTGATTATCCTGCGCCTGTTGGTCTAGTATCAAGCACCTGACGGCATACGCGGTGGGGCGCGTGGCGCATGAGTGACGATTCCAACAAGGACGCGCAAGACAAGCCGCATTATCTCGGCCATCGCCACCGCTTGCGCGAGAAGCTGCTGAAGAACGGTCCCGACTCCCTCGCCGATTATGAGCTGCTGGAACTGCTGCTGGCCCAGGCCTTGCCCCGCATCGACGTCAAGCCGCTGGCCAAGACCCTGATCAAGGAATTCGGCGGTTTCGCCGGCGTCATCGCCGCCGATCCGACGGCGCTTGGGCGCATCAAGGGCATGGGCGAAGGCGCCATCGCCGGACTCAAGACCGTGCGCGCTGCCGCATTGCTGATGACGAAGCAGGAGTTGATCGACAAGCCGGTCATCGGCAACTGGCAGAAGCTGCTCGATTACTGCCGCATCTCCCTGGCCGAGGAGAAGATCGAGCAGTTCCATCTGCTGTTCCTCGACCACAAGAACGCGCTGATCGCCCATGAGCGCCAGCAGACCGGCACCATCGATCACGCGCCAGTCTATCCGCGCGAAGTCGTCAAGCGGGCCCTCGAACTCGAGGCTTCCGCCATCATCATGGTGCACAACCACCCCTCCGGCGATCCCACGCCTTCCAAGGACGATGTCGCCATGACCAAGGCGGTCGCCGCGGCGGCGGAGAAGCTCGGCATCCTGCTGCATGATCATGTCGTGGTCGGCCGCAAGGGCCATAAGAGCATGCGCAGCCTGGGGTTGCTGGGATAGCCCGTTCCCTGTAACGAAGCTTATGCGTTTCGTTGCCGGACTGCTCTGTCTCTGTCTTTCAATCGCCCCCGCCGCGGCCGGTGCCGAGACCATTGTCAGCGGCGGCATCACACGGCAATACGAAGTCTTCCGTCCGGCCAGTCAGCGGGGACCGGTGCCGGCCGTGATCTTGCTTCACGGCGCCGGGGGCACCGGCGCACAGCTGGAACGCTTCACCGATTTCGACCGCGTCGCCGCTGCGGCCGGAATCGTTGCGATCTATCCGCAGGGGCTGGGACGCAATTGGAACGATCATCGGGGCTTGGGCGAACAATCCGATGCCGACGACCGGAAATTCCTGCTGGATCTGATCGACACTTTGGCAGCCCGCGGCGTCGTCGATCCCGCACGCATCTACGTCGCCGGCATCTCCAATGGCGGGCTGATGGCCCTCGACATGGCCTGCAACTATGCCGGCCGCCTCGCCGGCATCGGCGTGGTCGCCGCCAGCCTGCCGCGCGACTATCGCTGCGAGCCCTCGCGGCCGGCGCCGATCATCTTTTTCCACGGCACGGAAGACCGCTTCATTCCCTTCGGCGGCGGGCGCATCGCCGGCCAGTTCAGCGCCCAACGCGGCAACGTCGTCTCCGCCGTGGACACCGTGGCCTTCTTTGCGCGCGCATCAGGTTGCCGCACGCGGGACTCCCGCACTCTGCCCGATCCGCAGCCGCCGGACGGGACCCATGTGACCATCTTCAGCTATGGCGATTGTCGGCCGGGGAGTGCCGTAGAAAGTGTGATCATCGAGGGCGGCGGCCATAGCTGGCCCGGCGCGCGCCAGGGCGTCGTGCTGGATCATTTACTCGGACCGTCCAGCGGGGCAGTCGATACCAGCGCCGAACTCTGGCGCTTTTTTTCAGCGACAACATCCCCTTAGGGGAAGGTGCCCCCACCCTGGAAATTGATCGAACTTAAGCGCGATAGTCGCTAGTCGGAGTCTGCCAAATTCCAGGCGCCGATGGCGGTGAAGACGATCGAGAAAACCAGCGATCCCAGCAAGAGATAGGGATGCTCCCCAAACCGCGAGATTCCATAGCAGAGCAGCGAGCTCGCGAAGAGCTGCATCAGCCCGATGGTACGTTTGCCGTTTGTGGGTTTGCGGCGCTGGCCGAAGGACTTCATGGTTAGGCAATGAGGCGCGAGGGAAAGTGTTCCCGGACCCTAACTTTGCCACCGCTTGCTGCCTCGAGTTCAATCAACCCTGGGCCAAATGACGCTGGATGAAGGCGCCGGCCGCCGCCAGCGCCTCGCGCCCGGCGGCGAGTTTGGCATTCCACACCGGCCAGGCATGGATCATCTGCGGCCAGACCTGGAGTGTGACCGGCACGTCGGCCGCACCGGCCGCTTCGGCAAAGCGCGCGGCATCGGCCAACAGAGTCTCGGCCGAGCCGACCTGGATCATGAGCGGCGGCAATCCCCGCAGATCGGCATAGAGCGGCGAGACGCGCGGATCGCGGCGATCCATATCCGCCGGCAGATAGGCATCCGCCAGCTCTTTCAGATACGGCTTGTAGATCAGCGGATCGATCCCATCCTTGCTCACCAGCGTGGCGCCGGTAAGGGCGAGGTCGGTCCAGGGCGAAACCAGCCAGCCGCAGCCCGGCAGCGCTTCGCTTGATTCGCGTAGCCGCATCATCAGCGAGACGGTCAACCCGCCGCCGGCGCTGTCGCCGCCAACGGCGACATGGCCGGCATCGATGCCGAGCTTGTGCAGGAAGCGCCATGCCGCAATCGCGTCGTCAAGGGCGGCGGGAAACTTGTTCTCCGGCGCCAGGCGATAGGCAACGGCCAGGGTGCGCGCCTTCGCGGCCCTGCCCGCCTCGCTCACCATGCGCCGGTGGCTGACGATCGAGCCGGAGCAATAGCCGCCGCCATGGAAAAACAGCAGCACGTGCGAGGGATCGCTGCCCGGCGCCCGCGACCATTCGCCGGCAAGCCCGCCGATATCGGCGCTCTCGAACCTTATGTCCTCGGCCGGCGGCCAGATAGAGCAGACCTCGTCGATGCGGCGGCGGCGCTCAGCCCAGCCCACCGGGCGGGGCTTGCCGGTCAGGAGTGCGCGGACCGCCTCGATCTCGCTGGCCATCACAGGGCTGGCCGGCACGGGCTCAGGCGCTCAGTTCGCGCGCCATGGCCTCGATCGCCCGGATGGTCGTAAGGCGCGTCGCATCGTTCAGGAAGTCCGGCCAGGACGACAGTTTCACCGCCACGATCTGCGAGGGCGGATCGATGAAGATCATCTGTCCGAAAACGCCCATGGCGGCGTGGCGTCCCGTCTTGCCATCCAGCACCCACCATTGCCGGCTGTAGCAGGCATTGGGAAATGCTGCGAACCGCTCGCCATAAAGGGGAACGAACGCGGCGCGGTCACCGCGCCGGCATTGCCCCACCCACTCCGCCGGCACGATCTCGCGGCCGTTCAAGGTGCCTTCGTCGAGAGACATCTGGCCGAAGCGGGCAAAGTCGCGGAGTGCGGCGTTCAGCCCGCCATCGGCCTGGCAGGTGCCGGCGCGGTCGATGGCCATGCAGCCTTCGAACTCGCAACCCAGCGGCTGCCACAGCTCGCGGCTCAAGAGCTCCGTAAGGCTCATCCCGCTCACCCGTTCCAGCACCCAGCCCAGCACGTCGGTCTCGATGGAGCGATAGGCGAAATGCCCGCCATGCGGGCGTTCCTGTTTTAACGCGAGAATGAAATCGTAAATGCCGGGCGGCGTTGCCCCGGGAATGGCGGGCTTCCAGCCGGCGGCGCGATCCAGCAGGCTGACCTCGGCATTCGGGTCGAGATAATCCTCGACGAAGCGCACACCGCTGCGCATATCGACGACCTGGCCCAGCAGTGCTGCGGCATAACCGCAAGCCGCCAGCTCCGGCACGTAGGCGCTGACCGGCCGATCGAGATCCAGCACGCCGCGGCCCACGAGAATGCCCACCAGCGTGCCGACGAAGGATTTGACCACAGATTGGGAGAGATGGAGCGAGGCCTCGCTCATCCCGTTCATATAGCGCTCCATCACCACGCGGCCGCGATGGAGAAGGATGAAGCCGTCGGTATATGTCGAATCCAGCATGGCAGCGACGGTGCTGGCCGAGCCATCGATGTTGGTGAAGGCCACGGAATCGAGATCCTGGATCGCGCGCGGCAGGGCAATCGATGGCGCGCTGCCCCGCGCTATGGCGCGTGTCGGCAGGATGCTGCGGATGTTCTGGAAGCTCCAGCGGTTGAAGGGCGGCGAATCCCAGTTCTCCAGCGTGATGCGCTTATCCGCCGGCGGCGGGAATCCCGCCATGATGCCAAGATCGGCGGCACTCGTATTCACTCCCGTCATGACCCCTCCAGCGTTTCGGAACGGGCGCAACTCTAGGGCAGAGCCGGGCAATCGGATAGCGCCATGCCGCGTCACTTGAGCCCGCTGCGCCCTGACCCTATTCTCGCCGTGCCACTGTCATTTTCATGAATCGCGACATGCCGAGCCCGAAGAAAATCCACGCCGGTCTTACCGTCATCGACGGGCTGCAATATTCCAATTGGGATCGTGCACTGCTGGAGGAGCTGAAGGCCGGCGGCATCGACGCGGTCCATGCCACCATCGTCTATTGGGAAGACGCACGTCAGACCCTGGCACTCCTGGCCGACTGGAACCGGCGGTTTCGCGACCATGCCGATCTGATCCGGCCCGCGCGCAGCGGCGATGATATTCGCGCCGCCAAGAAGGATGGCCGCATCGCCATCGTCTTCGGGGCGCAGAACTGCACCCCCATCGAGCAGGATCTGGGCCTGGTGGAGGTTTTCCGTTCCCTCGGCCTGATGATCATGCAGTTGACCTACAACAACCAGAGTCCCCTGGGTACCGGCTGCTACGAGGCGACGGATTCCGGCCTCACCCGCTTCGGCCGCGAAGTGGTGCGCGAGATGAACCGGGTCGGCATGATCGTCGATCTATCTCACACGGCGGAGACGACGACGCTGGAGACCATCGCCTTTTCGAAGCGGCCCGTGTGCATCAGCCATGCCAACCCCATTTTCTTCCACCAGAACGTCCGCAACAAATCCGACAAGGTCCTGAAGGCTCTGGCGGAAAGCGGCGGCATGCTGGGCTTTTCGCTCTATCCGCTGCATATCGGCGGGGCAGCCTGTACGCTGGAAGCCTTCACCGGCATGGTGGCGCGCACGGCAGACCTGATGGGTGTGGCGCATATCGGCATCGGCAGCGATACGGTGCGCGGCTGGCCCGACAGCGTGCTGGACTGGATGCGCAGCGGCCGCTGGACCTATTCGACCGCGAAGCCGAACTGGCCCGACTGGCAGAGCTGGTATCGCACGCCCGCCGATTTCGGCAATCTGACCGCAGGACTGCTGGCGCGGGGATTCTCAAGCGACGACGTCGCCCGCATCATGGGCGGCAATTGGCTCGAATTCATGGAAGCCGGATTCAAGCAAGCAGACTTCCAATGATTGAAGAGCG
>DASXQK010000315.1:0-11065 GCA_036493015.1 Dongiaceae bacterium
CCGAGCGCCTGCTGGCCAAGGTCGGGCTTGCCGACAAGCATCGCTCTTATCCCGACGAGCTCTCCGGCGGCCAGCAGCAGCGTGTGGCCATTGCCCGCGCGCTCGCCCTCAAGCCGGAAATCCTGCTGCTGGATGAAGTCACGTCGGCGCTTGATCCCGAGCTGGTGAACGAAGTGCTGGATACCATCCGCGGCCTCGCCCGCGAAGGCATGACCATGCTGATCGTCAGCCACGAGATGGCCTTCGTGCGCGAGGTCGCTTCGCGCGTCGTCATGATGGACAAGGGCGTGGTCGTCGAAGAAGGCCCGCCGAAGCAGATCTTCGATTCCCCGCGCACCGACCGCGCCAGGGAGTTCGTGGGGAAGATTCTAAGGCACTGAGTTTGGTTCTCTCTCCGCCCTTTAGGGGGGAGAGGGTTGGGGTGAGGTGGGTGTTTAAGGCAGAGCGCGCCACTTGAATTGAGCACTTCCGCCACTTGATTTGATCACGCCACAGAAGGCGTTTTAAGGCCTATTTACGGGCCGCTGACGCCTGTTAAACCAGCCGGCTTCCCTGGTCTCCTTAAAGGGGCTCAGCACTCCCGGCAGGCCGAGCTGTTCCGGGGATTCCGCTAGCGCGCGTCATTCCAATGCCTCTCATACCAATTGAATACGGCATTTTCCTCGGCTGGGATGTGTAAAAATCCACCGCACCGCTAACGAAGCGGAGCTTCCTTACGCCACAACGCGACTGGCAAGAAGAGCAGACAGCAGAATGCCACGCCGAGTGGAACGGCTGCGGCCCCCCAGCGATCAACGGCAGCACCCATCGATGGCGGACCGGCGACCGTGCCAATGCCGTGTAGCATGCTACCCAGTGCATAGGCGGCCACCAGATCGCCGCCGCGGAAAGCGCGCCCGAACAGGACCGCGGCGATCGTCCAGATGCCGCCCAGCGCGGCTCCAAGAATGCTAACTAGCGTAAATAGGAGGAGGATAGGCGCGCCCAAGGGCAACACGACCAAGGCTATGCAGGCCGTGAATCCCAACGCTGTTGCCGCGAAGAGCATCCGGTGAGGATCGGCAAGATCGCTAAGCCACCCAGCCGGATACTGCGCCGCGGTTACTCCTACCAGCAAGGTGCTTAAAAGCGAAACGGCTACGTGTGGCGCAACGCCGCGGGCGAGTCCATAGGCGGGGAGAAAGGAATCGAGTGAATACTCCGTCGCCCCGAGTAGCGGCCCCGAAAGCATCGCTGCGGGTGCCAGCCAGAGCAGTCGCCATGACCGACGGATGGCCTGTGGATGTACGACTGGTGCCAGCTCCCGAGCCAACGGGATCGGAGCGGCTGCCACCGCGACGAGAGTTGCCGCAACGACGAACGGCACCCACCCTTCGGTCCCTGTGACACCGATGATCACGGGACCAGTGGCGAAGCCTGCCGACCAGAGCAGGCCGTAAAGGCCGACTACGCGGCCGCGGGATTCCTCTCGCGCGATCTGGTTGGCCCAAGTCCCAGTCGCCATGAACAACGTGCTGGTGCCAACGCCCAGCGTCAGCCGAATCGGAAACCAAGCGTACACGTTGGGAAAGACCGGCAGCAACAGCAACATCCCCAGGGTGAAAATAACACACGTCAGAATCGTTCGCACAAGCCCGAATCGGACGATGAGCCGTGGCGCGAGCGGGGCAACGAGGAACACCGCCAGTGCCTGCGTTGTCGAACTCAGGCCGATCACGGTGTTCGACTGGCCTTGCTGCCGTAAGATCAACGCCAGCAGTGGCCAGGTTAAGCCCATGGCGGTGCCGGCGACCGAGGTGCAGCAAATTGCGGCGGCGAGGCTACGGCGCCGCTCGCGTAAGGTGAGCTCGAAGGCTGGCATGCGGTATTGTGCAACCCGGCCGAAACAGGGGCAACCGGCGTGGGGGCCCCAACCGCTTCTGCCACATCTACAACCATGAGCGCCCGCACGAGGCTCTCGGCCAGGTGCCGCCGGCCCGCCACCGCCGGCCAGCCGCTACCAGCCGAGCCCGCGCCGATACCCCCGCCGCCTGCAAGAGCCCCACTACGATGGCGAACAAGCCGTACGGCGCGTACGCTCCAATGGCGAGATCAGGTGGGGCGGCGATCTCATCTTCCTCAGCGAGACGCTGGTTGGCGAAAGCGTCGGCATTGCCGAGAGCGAGAGCGGCGACTGGATCGTCTCCTTCGCCGACGTTGCGCTGGGCCGCATCGAGCGGCGGTCCAGAAAACTACGCCCCTTCGGCCCGGCCCGGCCGGGCCGGGCCGAAGGCCAGGAAGAACAAACCAGAAAAACTGTCAACGATGTGTCCGGTCTATAATGTCAACGATCTATCCGGTTGCTCAATGCTCGCTTCAAATTCACCGCAAAACCCGCAATATCCACTGGCGGCTCGCGGCCCAGCACCAAGGCCGCAGTGATCTGGGCGCAGAGCGGCCCGGCGGTGAATCCCATCCAGGGAAAGAAGTTCATGAAAAAGCCCGGCAGGCCGGGCACCTCACCCAGGATCGGCCGCCAGTCGGCTGTGCCGTTGACGACCGCCGGCCACACCCGCAGCAGCCGCGCCGATCCCAGCTGAGGCACCACGGCCATCGCGGTCGCCAGATTGCTGCGCAGCGAGGCGAGATCGACGGCGGGCCGCTCAGCCGCATTGCTCCAGCGTGCGGGCCAGCCGCCGCCGATGAGCAGCGAGCCGTTCTTGGCCTGCTTGAGACTCAGCTTCTCGCCGGCGGAATAGACCAGATGCGGAATGAAGGGCGCGACCGGTTCGGTCACGTTGACCTGGATCGGATGGCCCTCGATGGGCAGGTCGATGCCGAGGAAGCCGGCGATGCGGCCGGCTTCCGCACCCGCGCTGTTGACGACGCGACGCGCCTGGATAGGGCCGGCGCTGGTTTCCACTCGATAGCCGCCATTTGATTCCGGCGCGGCCGCCGTGACAGTCCTGCGCGTCAGGAACCTGGCGCCATGTTTTTCGGCGGCGCGTACGAAAGCCGGCGTGGCCTTCAGCGGGTTGGCTTTGCCTTCCGTTGGGCAGAAGGCACCGCCCACCATGCGTGGCGAAGCATAGGGTGCCAATTTGGCGAGACCGGCGCGGTCGATCCATTCGACCTCGAGCCCGTGCTCGTGCTCGATCGCCATCTTGCGCCTTATATCGGCGGCCTGCGCCTCGTTTTCCGCCAGTAAAATGCCGCCCTCGACCGAGACTTCAAGATCGGCGCCCAGCTCCGATTCCAGCCCCTGCCAGATCCTGATGGATTCGACCAACAGCCGAATGGTAGGGGCGAAATTGCGCGCCCAGGCCTCGCCTTCGTTGACGAATTCTTCATGGGAAATCTGGGCATGCAGGCTGCCGGCATTGGAGCCCGAGGCCTGGGTGTTTAGATCGAAGCGCTCGACGAGCGTGACGTCGGCGCCTTCACGGGCCAGGTAATAGGCCGCAGCCGAACCGGCCAGTCCGCCGCCCACGATCAGGATATCGCAGCGCAGGGCAGGGCTATGCATCGCAGGCATTGGAGGGGTCTGTCATTGCGCCTTGCACCGTAAGTATACTCTGAGTATACGCTAGAGCCTGCCGACCGGCAGGGCGCAACCCTGCCCGCCCGCGCATGCCAGAGCAAGGAGCAGAGCGATGCCCAAGCAATTCCGCGGCAGCTATACCGTTACCATCACCCCCTTCACCGAAGACGGCCGCAAGATCGACGTCCCGGCCTGGAAGCGCTTCGTCGACTGGCAGATCAAGCTCGGCGTGCCGGGCATCATCATCCTGGGCACCACCGGCGAATTCCTGACCATGACCGATGACGAGCGCCGCCTGTTTGTCGAAACGACCGTCAAGCATGTGAAGGGACGCATGGACGTGCTGGTCGGCACCATGAACGCCTATACACCGAATGCGGTGCGCTACAGCCGCGAGGCGGAAGAGCTGGGCGCTGACGGGCTGATGATCATTCCGCCCTATTACTACACGCCGACGGAAGACGAGATCTTCGCCTACTACAAGGCGATCTGCGACAAGGTCTCGCTGCCGATCATGCTCTACAACAACCCCTTCACCTCCAATGTCGACATGTCGGCGAAGCTGGTGGGTCGCCTGACCCGCGCCTTCGAACAGATCCGCTACATCAAGGAAGCGAGCCAGCATATGGATCGCGTCTACGACATCGTCGAGGAGACGAAGGGCGTCATGAACGTTTTCGCCGGCCAGCGCATCGTCGAATCCTATCTCTACGGCGCTGTCGGCTATGTGAACCCATACGGCAACTACATCCCGCGCGCCTCGTACCGCATCTGCGATTTCATCACCCAGGGCAGGCTCGAGGACGCCAAGAAGATCGAGCGCATCATCGGCCGCATGCAGGTGATCATCAATGAGGGCCATCCCACCTATGGCCATCAGTGTTATGCCAAGGCGCTGGCCGCCGCGGCCGGCTATCCGGTCGGCGACGTTCGTGCGCCGCTCACCACATTCAAGGAGCTGGGCAAGGAAGGCGAAGGGCGGGTCAAGAAACTGAAGGCCATCATGCGCGAGTTGGACGAGCTGATGGATCGCCTCGACGGCCCAGCGGCCCGGCCGATCCGCGCCGCGGCGGAATAGCGATGGCCGACGCTTTGCCGGCCGGAGCGGCCCCTGCGGTCATCCGGCCCGGCGAATTGCCGCTGGAACGCGAAGCCAATAACCCGATCAGCTACCGCCGCATTATCCGGCGGGATCACCACGGCGCCGGCATCAGCATGAGCTGGATCCGGCTCAAGGGCCGGCATCGCCGCCTCGTCTGTTATGAAACCGATCGCGTCTACTACATCCTGACCGGCAGCGCCGAGTTCCGGCTAGGCGAGGCCGCAGCCGAAAAGGCCCAGGCTGGCGACAGCGTTTTCATTCCGCGCGGCACGCCCTACGATTTCACCGGCGAGATGGACTATCTGGTGATGAACGGTCCGGCCTTCCTGCCCGATTCGGATGTCTATCTGGACTAGTCGACAGCTTTCCTCTCGCCCGTCCAAGCTGCAGCAGCACCGAGACCACCCCATGCCCAAGTCGCTCCTTCTTTCGCCTTTCACCATTCGCTCGCTCACCCTGCGCAATCGCCTCGTCCTTTCGCCACTCTGCCAGTACCAGGCCGTTGAAGGCCGGGTACAGCCCTGGCATCACGCCCATCACGGGCGCTATGCCGCTGGCGGACTCGCGGTGGCTTTCGTCGAAGCGACCGGGGTCACGCGCAACGGGCGCATCACTCATGGCTGCACGGGCATTTGGGAAGATGGGCAGATCGAGGGATTGAAGCAGATCGCAGCCCTGCACAAATCCTTTGGCGTCATTCCCGGCATCCAGATCGGCCATGCCGGCCGGCGCGCCAGCTGCGCCCGGCCCTGGGATGGGGCGGCGGCGATCAAGGCGACCTCGGGTCCGGAAGCCGCCTGGCAATCCGTCGGACCTAGCGCGCTGCCGGAAAAAGAAGGTTCGCCGGTTCCCAAGGAGCTGAGCGAAGCCGAGATCGCCGATATCGTCGAGGCGTTCAAGGCCGCGGCGCATCGGGCGCTGGCCGCCGGTTTCGACATTCTCGAAATCCACGGCGCCCACGGCTATCTGATCCATTCCTTCTTCTCGCCGCATTCCAACCGGCGCAGCGACCGCTTCGGCGGCACAATCGAGAACCGCATGCGCTTTCCGCTGCGGGTGGCGGAAGCGCTGCGCACCATATGGCCGAAGGAAAAGCCGCTTTTCTATCGTGCGTCCAGCGTCGACAATGTGCCGGGCGGCCTGCCGCTGGAGGACACGATCGCGCTCGCCAGAGAGCTCAAATCGCGCGGCGTCGATGTGATGGATTGCTCCAGCGGCGGCATGACGGGATCCGTCAGCCTGTCGGCGGCCAAGATCAAGCCCGGCTGGCAGGTGCCCTATTCCGCCGCCATCAAGCGCGGCGCCGGCATCGCCACCATGGCCGTCGGCGCCATCATCGAGCCCAGGCAGGCCGAGGCTATTCTGGTTGCCGGTGATGCCGATCTGATTGCGCTGGGTCGGCAATTGATGGCCGAGCCGCACTGGCTCTATCGCGCCGCCATCGAGCTTGGCGAGGAAAAGCCCGCCGGTGTGCTCGATCCGCATTACAGCTTCTATCTGGAGCGCCGCGACGCCGCTCTGGAGCGCTGAACGGCGGCATAGTACAGCGCTCGCTACTCTAACGGCCGCGAAAGGAATCCTGGATGCGCATCGTCCGGATCGACGTGTTTGCCAAGACCTACAAGGTCGCTGGCGGCACCTTCGCCATGTCAGGCGGCAAGGCTGCCTCGCAGCAAGATTCCACGATCGTCCGCATCGAAACCGATGAGGGGATTATCGGCTGGGGCGAACAATGCGGTTTCAGCCCGCGCTATCTGGCAGCCTATGGTGAAGGCACCCGCGCGGCATTGGCGCTGATGGCGCCCGCCGTGATCGGCCTCGATCCCCGCGCAGTCCAGCGGGTCTATGACGCCATGGATGGCGCCCTCAAAGGCCATGACTATGCAAAATCGGCCCTCGATATGGCCTGCTGGGACGTGCTCGGGCGATCCTGCGGACTTCCCCTGCGCGATCTTCTGGGCGGCGGTTATCGCGAACAACTGCCTGTCTATATCGGCATTCGTATCGACACGCCGGAGCGCATGCGCGACGCCTGCGAACGGGCGCGCGTTGGGGGCTATCGCCGCATCCAGCTGAAAGTGGGAAGCGATGTGCCCACGGATATCGCCCGTATCGAGGCTTGTCTCGAGGTGCTGGCCGGCTTCGAGAAGGTCATCGCCGATGCCAACGGATTCTGGAGTCAGCATGATGCTGTCCGGGTGGTGGCAGCATTGGACAAGCGCGACATTTTCTTCGAGCAACCCTGCGCCACAATGGAGCAATGCGCAGCGGTGCGCCGTCGCTCCAGCCGCCCCTTCATCCTCGATGAGAGCATCGAGGGGATGGCCGATATTGTGCGAGCCAGGCAGACCGAGGCGGCCGATGCGGTCATGCTGAAATTCTCCCGCTTCGGCGGCATCACGCCGACCCGCCGGGCGCGCGATCTCTGCCTTCATCTCGGCTTTGCGATGACGGTTGAAGATTCGGCCGGCGGCGACATCGTCAGCGCGGCGATGGCGCAGATTGCCGCCACGATTCCCGATGGCGCCCTGATCAACGCTTCGCTGATCGGGCGGATGGTTGAGGAACGGATCGCGACGGACTGGTCGCCGCTTGACGCCGGGGGCGAAGGCGGGGGGTTCGGCACGCTGCCGCCCGGGCCCGGTCTCGGAATTACGATCGACGAGTCTCGTCTAGGCAAGCCCGTACATACATTCACTCAGCGCACATAGCTCGCCCCGTTCACATCCAGCGTCGCGCCCGAGAGATGCCGGCAGGTTCCGCTGGCGAGAAACGCCACCAGTGCCGCGATGTCGCCAGGTGGAACCCACTCCCCCATCTGCAGGGTCGCCGTCACCGCGCGCTCGCCGCCCTGGGTTGCGGCAAAGGTCTCCGACAGTCGCGTACGCACCACGCCCGGCGCCACGATATAGGCGAGCACATTCTGCTTCGCATAGGCGCGGGCCACGGTCTTGGTTGCCGCCATGACCGCCGCCTTGCTTGCGGCATAGGCGATGGTCACCGGATTGGTTGAGCCGCGCTGGGCATTCCAGCTGGAGATGGTGATCAGGATTCCGCCGCCAGCCTTGAGGTAGTGCCGCACGGCGCCGCGCATCAGATCGGCCGGGGCGCGGACATTGACCTGCAGCGTCTCCTCCCAGGTCTTGTCCCATACGGATTGGCGATCGTCGAAGCCGCCGGCAAAGGGCATGATCGCGGCGTTATTCACCAGCACGTCGATGCGGCCCCGCCAGGCCAGCGCCTGTTTCCACAGCCGATCGGCCTCGCCCGGTTTGGCCAGATCGGCCGAGATCAGCTTCAGCCGCGATTTATCAATGTCCTTCGTCGCGGCCACCGCCCCTTTGCGGTCGCGCCCGTAATGGGCAATCACATTCGCGCCCTGGCGGCCCAGCGCCGCGACGATCTCGGCACCGATGCCCTTGGAGCTGCCGGTCACCAGGATCGTCTTGTCCGTCAGGTCGAACATCGGCGGATCCTGCTTCGTCTTGGCCATTCAATTCGCCCCCGCATCAACAGTGATGGCTTGCCCGGTAATACCCGATGACAGATCGCTGGCCAGAAACAACGCGGCATGGGCGACCTCTTCCGCCGTTGCGATCCGCCCCAGCGCGGTTTGATTGTACCTCTGCATCGCTTCCTTCTCCGACGGCCCCCCGCCTTGGGCGCGGTTGTGCAGGCGTTCGAGCAATGCCGCGGTCGCTATGGGTCCCGGGCAGAGTGCGTTCACCCGGATGCCATAGCGCCCGAGATCCTGCGCTGTCGAGCGGGCGATTCCCAATGCTGCATGCTTGCTCGCGACATAAGCGGCCTGGCGCGCATGACCGATCAAGGCATTCACCGATGCCATGATGATGATCGATCCAGCGCGAGACTTCATCAGCGGGATGGCGTGTTTGATTGTCGCCATTACCCCGCGGGCATTGATCGCGAAGGCCTCGTCCCACTCGTCGAGATCTGTGGATTCGCTTTCTCGCCAGGGCGGCGCGATGCCGGCATTGGCAACCAGCAGGTCCAGACCGCCGTGCTCCTTCTTCGTTCCGGCGAGAGCTTCGGCGATGCTCGCCTCCTGGCGAACGTCGCCGGCGCTGAAGCGCCAGCCCTTGGGTAATGCTTTCTCCGGCGGCCGGCGATCGAAGGCGATGCCGTGCGCACCGGCCTTCGCGAAGGCCGTTACGATGGCGAGGCCAAGACCGGCCGCACCACCGGTCACGAAGGCGGTCTTTCCGTCCAGCAGCCCTGCCAGGTTCATGACTTCTTGTTGGTCCGATTTGCGTCCACGGGGGCGTCGATAATGGGCGCGACCCAGCCGGCCGGCGGCCCCTGGCGTTTGGTGCGGTGCAGATTCACGGTAAAGCCGGCATCGCTGCCGTTCATCTCCATGCGCCGGGTCGCGATCCGCCAGCCCTTGTCCGTTTGCACCAGCCTGTCGTGATACTGGCCCATGACCGTGGCCGTCGAACCGTCGGGCCGTTCATGCCAGGCCAGCACATAGCTGATCGAGCGGGCGCGGTCCTGGCCATCGAAGGCGATCTGGATATTGGAAAGATGATGCGAGGTGCGGGCCCAGCGCCACATGCGCTCCAGCGATTTCGCCACGCCGGCGGAACCCCGGCTCCGCAGGCGCTCCTCCGGGCCGTATTCGACCTCGCAATCCTCGCTGAAGACCCGGGCGATGGCCGGCAGATCCATCACATCGAGCGCCCGGCAATATTCGATCAGCAGTTCGGAGATTTCCTGGCGGTCCGCCAGACGATGATGGTCGGGAGCCATGACTGCCCTTTCAGAACCCGGCTGCATTCAATGGCCCGCATTCAATGGTTCGCGCCTGTGGGTGTCAACCGGCCCGCTCGGTTGACAGCCCGTCGTGCGGTCGATGGAATGGCGCTTCCTTTCGTGACCGGTGCCATGGCCCTTTCCGACAACGTCTCGCTGCGCGCCGCCCCGCTCGGCGGCGATGAAGCCGTCACCTTCCAGTTCGAAGGCCGCCCGATGCAGGGGCGCCGCGGCGAATCCCTCGCCGCGGCGCTGACCGCGGCGGGCGAGCGCAGCTTGCGCCTCACCCGCGACGGGCGCGGACGCGGCATCTTCTGCGGCATGGGCGTGTGCCAGGAATGCGTGGTCGAGATTGACGGCAAGCCTGGCAACCGCGCCTGCATGACAAAGCTGGAGCAGCCGATCTCCGTCCGCCGGCAGGCCGTGCTGCCGCCGGCGATGGCGCAGGCCACCAAAGCCAGGGCCGTGAACGCTTCGGCAAGTGAACCCCTGACGCCGGAAATCCTCGTGCTGGGCGGCGGCGCCGGCGGGTTGAACGCGGCAATCGCGGCGGCCGAGGCCGGCGCCAAGGTGCTGCTGGTGGATGAACGGCCGGTTGCCGGCGGGCAGTTCTTTAAACAGCGCCTGGATTCGCCGGCTGTCGCCGGCGCCATTCCCGATGACTCGCAATTCGCCGGCGGCTGGGCGCTGATTGCCCACGCCCGCGCGGCGGGCGTCACCATCATGCCCGGTTGCCAGGTCTGGGGCGCGTTCGAGCCGCTGGATCTGATGATCTTCGATGGCAGCGTCAGCATCCTCTGCCGTCCGCATCGCCTGATTGTCGCGGCGGGCGCCTATGAGCGCGGCCTGCCCGTGCCGGGATGGACGCTACCCGGTGTCATGAGCACCGGTGCCGCCCAGACCCTGTTGCGCAGCTATGGCGTGCTGGCGGGCAAACGCCTGCTGATTGCGGGTAACGGGCCGCTGAACCTTCAGGTCGCCCTCGAGCTGGCGCGGGCCGGGGCGCATATCTTGACCATCGCCGAATTGGCGCCGGCTCCCGGCTTCCATTCCCTGCCGGCTCTGGCCGCCATGGCGGCGAGCACGCCGGATCTGCTGCGCCAGGGCTGGCGCTATCGCCGCGAGCTCGCGCGGCGAAACATTCCGCTCAATTACGGCCATGTGCTCGCGAGCGTCGAAATGATCGAGGGCGGCCTGCGCGCAAAGCTGGCGCCTTGGCCGCGCGCCGATCATGTGGAAGCGCGATCCTTCGATGTCGATGCCGTGCTGATGGGCTATGGTTTCATGCCGTCGAACGAGACTCTGCGCGCGCTCGGCTGCCGCCATCGCTTCGATTCCGTGCGGGGCCATCTGGTGACGGAGCGCGATGGCGCTTGCCGCACCAGCATCGCCGCCGTCTACGCGGTGGGCGATTGCTGCGGATTGGGCGGCGCGCGTGCCGCGGAAGCGGAAGGTATCATCGCCGGGGCGGCGGCGGCGGCCTCGCTGGGTCATGCGCCGGCGGTGCGGCCGGTTTTGGTCGCGCGCCTCGCGCTGGTGAAACACCGCCGGTTTCAGCAGGGTCTCTGGCGGTTATTCGCGGCCTCGCGGCCCGTCGCGGAACTGGCTCACCCCTCGACCCTGATCTGCCGCTGCGAAGAGCGCAATATGAGCGAGATCGGCGATGGCTT
>DASXQK010000316.1:0-3854 GCA_036493015.1 Dongiaceae bacterium
CATCCCGTCGCCCGCTCAGGTTCGAATGTCCCCGCCGACTAAAACACGCCGGGGCGGTCGTCGGGAAGCAGGCATTGGGCGACCTGCGAGAAAGACCAGTCGCAGCCATGGCGATCCAGAATCCAGACCAGGTCAAACCGCTCGTCCGGCCAGTGGCCAGGGCACGGCAGATGCGGCCCGGCGATCTCCTTGGCGAGCCGGGCAATATGGCCATGATGCCAGGCGATCAGGACAGGCGAGGGGACGGCGCACAGGGCCGCCGCCAGAGCCGGTTCCTGGTCTTCCGCAAAGTCGTGGTTCACTTGGATGCCCAGTGTGGCCGCCAGGGGCCCCACCGTATGCATCGCCCTGAGGCTGGGGCTTTGCTTGGTCGCATTCGAGGCGAAGATGGTCTGGGGAGGCTGGATGGGCGAGCCCGCGGACGCTGCGCCGATTGGCGCGAAGAAGTGGACCAGCGCCGCGGCCCTCTGCCAGCCCCGGACGGTCAATTCATGGCGGGCGGGCCGGCCGTCTTCGGTGACCCCTCGGCCATGGCTGCCATGCTGATGCTTCTCCGCATGCCGGATGATCATGATTTTCTGCATGATCGGCGATAGGACCCCATCTTGGCGCGCGAATGGGCCGCGCCGACTCCTGTCTGGCCAATGCTTGCACACCAGGGCGGCGTCGGACAACATGACCGGGGTTGAAGCGCGAAGGGATCGCATTTGCGGCGGGGTTTGACGCGCCGTGTTTGTCTGGTGGCCGCCCTGGCTTTGGCCACGCCGGCGGCGGCGGCTCCCGTCCATCGGATTGTCGCCGTGGGCGACCTCCACGGCGACTTCGCGGCCTGGCGGGACATCGCCCGCGCGGCGCAACTGGTCAATGATGCGGGCCGTTGGATCGGCGGAGAGGCCGTCCTGGTCCAGACCGGCGATGCCGTGGACCGCGGTCCGGATTCCCTCAAGATCATTCAGGATCTGATGCGCCTGCAGCGCGAGGCCGCGCGCGCCCATGGCCAGGTCGTCGCTCTGGTCGGCAATCACGAAGCCATGAACCTGACCGGCGACCTGCGTTACGTTTCGGCGGGGGACTATGCGGCCTTTGTGGATAGCGGCTCGACCCGGCGCCGCGAAAATGTTTACGCGGCCAACCGCAAGGCCATCGAGGCGGCCTATCGTCAGCACGATCCCCAGATGACCGACGATGCGATCAAGCAGGCATGGTTCGAGGCGACGCCGCTCGGCAGCATCGAACACCGGATCGCCTGGGCTCCCGATGGCCAGATCGGCCGCTGGATTGTCGGCAATCCGGCGATCGCGCTGGTTGACGGCAACCTTTTCGTGCATGGCGGCATCAGTCCTGCCTACGCCCGCCTGCCGATTGCGGACATCAACCGCCAGGTGAGCGCCGCCCTGACGCAGCGCACGACCGATCCCAAGGCGGTCATCAACGATCCGGTGGGGCCGCTCTGGTACCGGGGCCTTGCCACGCCGAATGCGGATGCGGCGGCGGGGGCGGCAACGGACGGCACCGCTCCGGCCGAGCCGCCTGTCGAAGATCAGCTACAGGCCCTGCTGTCCGGTTATGACGCCAAACGGATTGTCATCGGTCATACCCCCATTCCATCGGGTATCGCCGTGCTTTACGCAGGACGCCTGATCCGCATCGATACCGCGATATCGAGCGTCTATGGCGGCAAACTCTCTTATCTCGAGATTCTTGACGGCAATCCCATCCCGCACATCGTCGAAAGATCATCGTCACCCATGAAATAGGAGCCCTGTCATGCGCTTGGTTTCAAAGGCGGCGCTGGCCGCCTCGGCATTCTGGACCCTGTCATGTGTCACCTCGGCCATCGCCGCCGACAAACCTGCACCGCTGTTCGCCAGTGACGATATCATCAGCCTGACACTCAGTGGTCCGATTTCCGGCATGTCGCGAAAGGCCGATGCAAAACCGGTCGCCGGCGTGCTGAAGGTGACGGGAGCCACGCCTGAAAGTCTGCCGGTCGAGCTTTCGACACGCGGGATCACGCGCCGGCTGGCGCAGATATGCGCTTTTCCGCCGCTGCGTGTCGAGTTCACCCAGAAGCCCGGGAAGGATTCGCTCTTCCGGGGACAGAAGCGGCTCAAGCTGGTGACGCATTGCCAAAAGGCGGAAAAATATCAGCAGGATGTGCTGCTCGAATATGCCGCCTACCGGCTGTACAGTTCCCTGACTCCCGAGAGCTTCAATGTCCGCCTGGTCAAGGTCGACTATGCCGGCGAGGATGGTCACCTCATCGTCACAAGGTACGGTTTTTTCATCGAGGACATAGACCGCCTGGCGCAGCGCAATGGTCATGAGCGGCTCCGGGGCGCAAACCGCATATCGGCATCCCAGCTCGATCCGGACGCCGCGGCGCGCTTTGCGGTCTTCGAGTACATGATCAGCAACCTCGATTGGGCCATGACCGCAAGCCCCGCCGGGATGGACTGCTGTCACAATTCCAGGCTCGTCGGCGCCAAGGGCGTGACGACGGGACTGATCACCGTGCCTTATGATTTCGATTATTCGGGTCTGGTCGACGCACCCTATGCCCTGCCGCCGGACGCGATCCACGTCGCCAACGTCCGGGTCCGGCTGTATCGCGGCTTCTGCGCGCACAATACGCAGGCGCAGGCTTTTGCGGCGAGCCTGTTGGCGCGCCGCGCATCCCTGCTGAGCATTGTCGACCAGACGCCGGAGCTCAACAGCGAAAGCCGCGAGCGCGTCGCGGGCTATCTTGGGGAATTTTTCGACAAGATCAGCTCGCCCGCCAAGGTGGACGAAATGCTGAAGACCTGCCTGCGCTGACTTGGGGGCGACATTGCCTTGGCTGCCGGGCGCCGGTAACGTGATCGGCGGGTATGGGCGCTATTTCGGGGGCTGTTCCTGCCATGCTGCATTTTCAGGCGGATAAAGGATCGATGGGCACGAGCCTGTTTGATGGGGTGCAGGCTCCGTCAGCCGTGCTCGGCTGGTCCGGCTTTCTGGACATGCGCTTCATTCTGAATTCGCTCGGCATTCTGGTGCTGGCCACCCTGCTTGGCGCCCTGATCGGCTACCATCCGGCGACAAGGCGCACCATCGACAAGCTGCATGAAGCAGACATGCCGCATGTCTATGTCATGTACGCGGTCATTGGCGCCGTGATCGGGGTGGCGGTGCGGGAATTCGGCACCGTGGTCGGCGTGGTCGTGTTCGGCATTGGCGGCCTTATCCGCTTCCGGTCTTCCACCGATTCAACGCGCGATACGGTCCGGCTGATCATCGTCACCCTGGCGGGCCTGATTGCCGGGCTTGGGCTGCTGCACTTCGCCGTGATGATCACGCTGTTCGCCTTCATTCTGATCTATCTCTTCGATACCTGGCCCCCTTTCCGCATCCGGATCGAAGGCTTGCCGAAGGGGCGCACCCTGGACTGCGCCGGGGCCTATCGCGAGATACTGAAGTCGCACGGCTGCAGCATCATCTCCGAGCACCGGTCGGTGGAAAAGGAGCGGATCGAGTTCGTCTTTCGGCTGCCACGTCGCAGCACGCGTGACCGCCTTGAAGCAGAGTTGTGCGCCATCGCCGCGGAACTGCGCGGCGATGTGGATTGGGAAGTCGGGTAACGTATTTTTTTATTGCTTGTCCGGGGCCGCTGCGACGGCCCATATGTGATCGTCGATTTTCAGATTGCCGTGACAATTTTCGCAGCAGATCGCTGCCCAGAGGCGGCCCATGGCGGGCGAGATTTTCATTAGCTATCGGCGGGCCGACCAGCCTTTCGCACGGCTGCTGCATAGCCAGCTGCGGGCCGAAGGAGTCGAGGCCTGGTACGACGCCCAGGTGGGCGCCGGCGAGGACTG
>DASXQK010000317.1:0-11040 GCA_036493015.1 Dongiaceae bacterium
GGCCGAGAAGATCGGCTCGAACACCTGGCTGATGCCGGGACTGCGGCGCACGAAGGGATAGCGCCAGTCGAAGGTGAGCTGGGGGAAGATGCGTCCGGCGAAGCCGCTCTCGGTCGGCCCCGTCGGCGAAGGGTTGTTCGAGCCCGGCAGCACGTCGGTGACGAAATAGCCGTCCGCGCGCACCGAGACGCCGAGCTTGTAGATATCGCCGGCCGGTGCCGTATAGGGAAGGACCCAGCCTAGCTTGGCATTGATGCGCTGGCTGTCGGTGCCGTCGATGCGGTTCAGCGACATGAGCCCGGCGTCGAATGTCCAATAGGCGCCGCCCGGTCCCGGCTCGCTCACCAGGTTATAGTTGATCAGCGGTGCCACGAATGGCGTCTGGTCCTGCACGTCGGTGGTTCGCAGGCCCTGGAAGGAATAGGCCTGGACAGAGGCATAATTGCGGCCGTCGAAGCCTTCGAGGTAGACGGTGCTGTCTAGCGAACGGGCGAAGTTGTTCGGGAAGCCATAGAGCCGGATATAGTCGATGTCGCTTTCCCGGTTCAAATCGAAACCGGCGCGCCAGTTATCGTTGAGATCGAACTGACCTTTGGCGAAGACATGGCCGCGAAGCTGGTCATTGGCGGTGGTCGTGATGCCATTGCTGTCGGTGGTGACGATATCGCCCGACGTGACACTGCCGTTGATCTCGAATTTCCCGTTCTCTACCCGTTGGCGATAGTGGCCGGAGAAGACCGGATATCCCCTGGTCAGGAAGATGGGATCGAGGATCAGATCGCTCTCTGGGTTGATCACCCAGTAATAGGGAATCTGCAACTGGAAGCCCAGCTGATCCGACGTGGCAAAGCGCGGGACCAGGAATCCGCTCTTGCGTTTCACTGTCGGGTCCGGCGTCGAGAAATATGGCGTGTAGAAGACCGGCAACCCGAAAATTTCCATCCAGGCATTGTGATAGACGATGGTATGCGCGATGTTGTCGTGGACGGCGCGCGCGGCCGTCAATTGCCAGGCCGGCGGGCGCATCGGATCGGAAACGCAGGGCAGGCAGGGCGAATAGACGGCCCGGTCGAGTTCATCGACGGGCCCGGTGCGCCGCCCGGTTGCCGCTGCCATGCGCGACTTATCGGTCATCAGCAGGCGGATGTTCTGAATGATTGCGTTCTTCAGATCGTCGGTGACCTGCATGTAATCGGCAAAGGCGATATTGCCCGATTCGTCGACCAGCGCCACATTGCCGCTGGCACTCACCGTTTTCTGGCGTTCGTTGTAAGTCAGCGTGTCGGATCTGAGGACCCGGTTGTCCTGGGAAACCTCGACATGGCCGCTGGCGACGATGACGCCCAGATCGCGGTCATAGGTCAACTGGTCCGCCGTGATCAGGACCGGCGTCTTTCCGGGCTCCAGGTTCGCCCCGATCTGTTGGGCGAGGCTCTGGGACGCTAATGTCAGCGCGACGGCAAGAATACATCCCCTGAGCCAACGTTGCCGCACGCGTCAACCGTCCTCGACATACAGTAAGAGCGTGATGCCCAAAATAGCCGTGATGACGGCCGGCCCCCAAGCGGCAAGCACCAGCGGGATGCTTGAATTCAAGCCTAGCGCTGCTGCCAAACTCGAAAGGAAATAGAGCAGGAATCCCGCCATTGCACCAGCCCCGATCGCGATTGGCAGGCCGCCCAGCCGCGGCAGGCGCAGCGCAAAAGTGGCAGCGAGCAGGATAATTCCCACAAACAGAAGCGGCGTCGCCAGAAGCGCCTGGAACTTCAGGCGGTGGGCACGTGAGGGCAGGCCCGAGGCTTCCAGCACGGCGATGAAGCTGGGCAGCTGCCAGAACGAGAGCGTGCGCGCCGAATTGAAGCTTTCGAGCAATTGCGGGAAAGTGAGCTTGGCTGGCACGCTGACGCCCGCGGCAATCTGTGGCGGCTTGTTGGGCTGGACGATCTGGACGTCCTTCAAGGCCCAGGCCTGGTCCTTCAGTTCCGCGCTCTTGGCATCGATACGTTCTAGAAACCGGTCGCTCGAATCGAAGCTGAGCAGCGTCACGTCATGGAAGATCGGCCGCGTTCCATCCATGGTGCGGGCATGCAGGATGTAGCTGTCTTTGGTTGTCGCCTGACGCAGCCAGATGCCAGAAGGGCTGGCCACGACAAGAGGATCGGCATTCTCGATATAGCGGCGCTCCATCCGCTCGAAACGCGCCGTGGCAGCAGCAGACAGGGGATCGATGGCACCCACGCGCAGCAGGCCGATGGCAACGCCCAGCAGCAAGGCGGGCGTCAGCACTTGCCAGATGGAGGCGCCGCTGACCTTGATGATGATCAGCTCGCTGCTGCGCATCAGCTGGGTAAGACAGCCCAGCGTCGCGGCTAGCAATCCGAAGGGCATGACCTCCTGCGCCGTGGACGGCAGCTTGAAGAGGGCCATGGTCATGACGACCGCAAAGGTCGCATCGGCATTTCCGGATGCGCGCCGCAGCAGCTCGACCGAATCCGCCAGAATGATGACCCCGGCCAGCACCGAGGCCACGCCGACCACCCACAGCAGGAACCGTCCGCCGATGTAGAGCGTCAGCGTAGGCGATAGATATGCCTTCATCGCGCCATCCGCCGCCCCGGTACCCGATTTCGCAGCAGCGGCCAGAACGACAGCGTGATGGCGCTCAGCGGCAGTGCATAGATCGCCGGTGTAAAATAGTCGGTCGCCTCGGTGATGCCGCGCACCGCAAATGCGGAGATCATCAGCAGTCCGGCAAAGCCGGTCGCGGTCAGGATTCTTACATTGTTGCCCTGGCGCGGTTGTCCGGTGCCGAGCAGGCAGCCGGCGGCGATCAGGGCCAGCGCCAGGCAATAGAGTGGATCGACCAGGCGGCGATGCCCCTCCACATGCATGCGCGCCACCGTATCCAGATCGTCGGCTGTGCCGGCGGAGAACAGTTCGCCCAGATAGAGTTCCTCCGCGCCGCGCCGGCGCGGCCCGTTATTCTGGTTGAACAGGCTGCCGAGCTCGACCGAGGTGTGGTCGAAATAGAGCATCGAGACCTGACCTGTCTGCGGGTTCGTTTCCTGATAGGTGCCGTTCTCCAGCATCGCGCGGGGACCTTCGGGCGAAACGGTGATGGCGCCCCGCTCGGCGGTATAGATCAGATGGCGCGAGCGATCGCGGACGTCGTCGACGATGATTCCGGAAAGGCCGCCGCTGCGGTCGCGCGCATGGGCGAAGAAGGTGACGCCTTGTGTCAGGTCGGTGAATACGCCGGCCTCGATCAGCACCCCCGCAAGATTGCCGGCGAATTCGCGCTGGATGTCGTGATAGTTGCGCATGGATGTGGGTATCGCATACAGCGTCATCACATAGGTGATGGCGGTGGCGGCGAGGCCAAACAGAATCGCCGGCCGCGCCAGGCCCAGATTGCTCAGGCCTGCATTGCGCATCACCATCAGCTCGCTGTCGGATTCCATTCGCAGATAGACCATCATCACGCCGATGAAGACCGCGATGGGCAACAACAGAGCAAACAGGTTGGGCAGCAGCATCATCAGGAACTTCGCCGCCAATCCCACCGGAAGGCCGCGGTTGATGATGGTATCCAGCAGGCGCAGCGATTGTGTAAGCCAGATCGCAAAGGTCAGCCCCACCGCCGTCATCGAGGCGGCAATGGCCATCTGGCGCATCAGGTAAAGAGTCAGGCGTGGCATGGGGCGCCCATGATAGGCCGGACCCCGCGGACGCTCCTAGCATTGAAATAGTCCGCCGAAACGGCCACCGGAAGTGCCTGGGCCCGACCCTGCTTTGCTCCGGACGGCACCTGTGCTAGAGGACAGCGCGTTCGGTACCGGGAGGATCACCAAAATGAAAATCGCGTTCGCCAAACCGGAGCTTCCTGCCTCCGGCACTGTCGTCGTCGGGGTCTTGGAAGAGCATCGCCTGACGCCCACCGCCCAGCAGATCGACAAGCAGACCAAGGGCGCGATCACCCGCGCGCTTTCCGTCGGCCGTTTCAAGGGACGCGCGGACGAACAGCTGGCGATCCTGGCCCCGCAGGGTATCGAGGCCGGCCGGGTTCTGCTGGTCGGCCTGGGCAAGGCCGAAGCGCTGGATGCGCTTGCTTTGCAGGCAATCGGCGGACGCGTTGTGGCGGCGATGAATGCCGCCGGCGAGCATGCAGTGGCGATAGCGGCGGACGAGATCGGCGGGCTCAAGTTCTCGCTGGCGGAAGCCGCGGCGGAGATCGCTTATGGTGCGCGGCTGCGCGGCTATCGCTTCGACAAATACCGCACACGCGAAAAGCCGGAACAGAAACCGAGCCTCAAGCGCTTCACCATCATGCTCGACGATCCGAGTGCCGCAAAGCGGGCCTATGAACCGAGGGAAAAGGTCGGCGACGGCGTGTTCATGACTCGCGACCTGGTCTCCGAGCCGGCCAATGTGATCTTCCCGGAGAGCCTGGCCGAGGAAACAAAAAAATTGTCCGCCCTTGGCGTCGATGTCGAGGTGCTGGGCGAAAAGCAGATGAAAAAGCTGGGCATGGGCGCGCTGCTCGGCGTGGGCCAGGGCTCCAGTCACGAATCCCAGCTCGTCGTCATGCAGTGGCGCGGTGCCGATTCCAAGCAGCGCCCGGTGGCCTTTATCGGCAAGGGCGTGACTTTCGATTCCGGCGGTCTTTCCATCAAGCCCGCCGCGGGCATGGAGGATATGAAATGGGACATGGCCGGATCCGGCGTCGTCATCGGCCTGATGCATGCGCTCGCCGCACGCAAGGCGAAGGTCAATGCGGTCGGCATCGTAGGACTGGTGGAGAACATGCCCTCGGGCAGCGCACAACGCCCTGGTGATATCGTGACCTCCATGTCGGGCCAGACCATCGAGGTTCTGAACACCGATGCCGAGGGCCGCCTGGTGCTGGCGGATGCGCTCTGGTACTGCCAGGAAAACTTCAAGCCGCAATTCATGGTGGATCTGGCCACGCTCACCGGCGCCATCGTGGTGGCGCTGGGCACCGCCCATGCCGGCCTGTTCTCCAACAACGATACTCTGTCCGAACGGTTGACCGATGCGGGCAAGGCCACGGGCGAATTGCTGTGGCGCATGCCGCTGGCGGACGCCTATGACAAGCTGATCAACACCGACGCCGCCGATATGAAGAACATCGGCGGCCGCTGGGGTGGGGCGATTACGGCAGCACAGTTCCTGAAACGCTTCGTCAAGGATACGCCCTGGGCGCATCTCGACATCGCCGGTGTCACCTGGTCCGACAAGGATGCACCGACTACGCCCAAGGGAGCGACGGCCTTCGGCGTGCGCCTGCTGGAGCGCCTGGTGGCCGATCATTACGAGGAGCGGTGATAGGGAAGCAAGGAAACACCGCAAATATTGCTGTTTTTGGAGCGCTGGGTTATCCAGGGCGCTTAGCGGGGTCCGTTGGGCCGGGCTTGGATCCTTTCGCTTCTGTGTGAGACGGGGCAATCGTTGCAAACACGGACGACACGGGAATGACGAGCGCGCCGGATGGACCTACTGGGAACACCCAAGGCACCGGAGAGCTGCCGAAGAAGTCTTGGTTTCGCCGTCTAAATTTTTGGAAGTTGCTCTCTTTCGCCGCGGTACTGGTCGTTATCATTTACAACTTGGGAGAATTGGTTAGGGATCTGAACATCGAGCAAGCAATCGAGAAACCCTCGATGTTCTCAGTCCCGAAGGAAATTACTGACCGCTATAGTTCGTGCGATTACAGATTCCTTATCATTTGCGAGCCGCAATCCAAGTCCGAGCCTTCATGCGACCAACTCACGCCTCTCCAGAGAGCGGATTGCATTTTCGCCAACAACGCCCAACCTGCCCTCGCGCTTTCTAGCGCTGCGGGCGGGGGCTGGGTTCCCTACATCGATTGGACGTCCATTCCATATGCCAATCTGCTCATCACCGCAGTTGTGACACTTCCACGGCTACCGGACGCAATAGTACATATGCTGGTGGAGCGATGGCGGCAGGGATCGCTGGAGTTTTCGCTGGGCCTTGTTTTCGTGCTCGCGTACTTCACGCTCGTGATTGTCACGCTTCGGAGTAAGTCTTCGGCAAGTCTATTGATCTTTGCAGCCGCAGTTGTGTTCGGCCCCTATGTGGTAGGCGGCATATTTTGGCTCCTGCAGCAAGCCTTCGCGGGAGCGGCCTACACGGTCACCGAATTGGCATCGTTTTTAATCACGACGATAGGGCTGCCAGCGTGCCTGGTGATCTGCATCAAGCACGATGTCGGAACCTTGGCGAAGATTGTTGGGGCCGCCCCGTGAAGCTGTGGGCAGATTTTGGTTCCATTTCCTTTGGGATCCCCGCGTGACCGAATATGATCGGGAGGGATGCGGCGTGACGTGGCATGACGCCATCACGCATCGCGAGGAACGGTGAGCGAAATCCGCTTCTATCACCTGCAGCGCACGCGGCTTGAAGCGGCGCTGCCCAAAATGCTGGAGCGCTGCCTGGAGCGGGGCGATCGCGCGGTGGTGATGCTGGGCTCGACCGAGCGCGTCGAGGCGCTGGCCAACCAGCTCTGGACCTATAACGATCGCGGATTCCTGCCCCATGGCACGGCCGAGGACGGCTTCGCCCAGCGCCAGCCCATATGGCTGACGGCCATCGACGAGAATCCCAACGCAGCCCAGGTGCTGTTCCTGGCCGACGGGGCCGAAAGCGGCGAGATTGCCAATTACCGGATGTGCGTGGAGCTGTTCGACGGCTCCGACGAACAGGCCGTGGCGGCCGCGCGCCGGCGCTGGGCAGCCTACAAGGCCGCGGGCCATGCGTTGAGTTATTTCCAGCAGAACGACAAGGGCGCCTGGGAAGAAAAAGCCAGCGCCTGAGTATTGCTAGCGTCCGCGGGGGCCGGAGGCGCTAACGCCCGGCCGACGAGGTTTCGGCCTCGCCCGATTCCAGCGCCGATTGGGCTGCAAGCCAGCGTTCTTCGGCCACGGCGATTTTCTTTTTGACCTCGCCCAGCTTCAGCTGCAGGTCCATCAGATCGCGGGTCGGACCGCCGTAGACTGCGGGATCGGACAGGCGCTGCTCCATGGCGCTGCGCCGCTGTTCCAGCGAGCGCATGTCGCGCTCGGCAGCTTCCGCTGCCTTGCGCAGATGCTGTGTGGCGGCGCGGTTTTCGGCGGCCGCGCGTCGCTTTTCCTTCCGGCTGACCGGATCGGCCCGCTCACTGGTTTTATCGCGGCCGCGCTCGCGGCGCTGGTCCAGAAGCAGGCGGCGATAATCGTCGAGGTCGCCGTCGTAACCCAGACACCGTCCGTCATTGACCAGCCACAAGCGATCGGCCGTGAGTTCGATCAGATGCGGATCGTGGCTCACCAGCACCACCGCGCCCTCGTAATCATTCAGCGCCTGGACGAGGGCCTCGCGCGCATCGACGTCGAGATGGTTCGTCGGCTCGTCCAGCAACAGAACATGAGGCTTCTCATGGGTCATGAGCGCGAAGAGCAGCCGCGCCTTCTCGCCGCCGGAAAGCTTGTTCACCTTCGTATCGGCCTTGCCCACGCCGATGCCGAAGCGTGCAAGATGGGCACGGCGCGGCTCGTCATTGCCCAGCGGCTTCAGCCGCTGCATGAGAATTAGCGGTGAGGCCTCGAGATCGAGCTCGTCCTGTTGATGCTGGGCGAAATATCCCACCTTCAGCTTCGGCGAGCGCCGCATCGATCCTGTTTGCGGGGCAAGACGTCCCGCCAGCAACTTCACCATGGTCGATTTGCCGTTGCCATTGGCCCCCAGCAGCGCGATGCGGTCATCCATGTCGAGCCTGAGATCGAGCTGGCGCAGCACCGGCTTGCCGGGCGCATAGCCGACCTCGACATGGTCGAGAACGATGAGGGGCGGCGCCAGCTCCTCCGGCGAGGGGAAGTCGAAAGTTTCCGTCGCTCGTTCACTGATTGCTACGATCGGCTGCATCTTGGCGAGGGCCTTCAGGCGGCTCTGTGCCTGGCGCGCCTTGCTGGCCTTGTAGCGGAAGCGGTCGACGAAGGCCTGCATATGCTTGCGTTGGGCGGCCTGCTTGTTCGCCGCGGCCGCGACCTGGGCGATGCGCTCCGCCCGCGTCTGCTCGAAGCGGTCATAGCCCCCGGTATAGAGGGTGAGCTTGTTCTCCTCGAGATGGATGATCTTGTCGACCACCTTGTTCAGCAGATTGCGGTCATGGGAGACCAGCAGCACGGTACTGGGGTAGTTGATCAGGAAGCTCTCGAGCCAGAGCGTTGCTTCCAGATCGAGATGGTTGGTCGGCTCATCCAGCAACAGCAGATCGGGTTGCGAGAACAGGACGGCGGCCAATGCCACGCGCATGCGCCAGCCGCCGGAAAAATCGCGGCAGGCGCGGGCCTGCTGTTCGGTATCGAAGCCAAGGCCGGCGAGAATCGAGGCGGCGCGCGCGGGCGCGCGATGGGCATCGATATCGCTCAGCCGCGCATGGATATCGGCGATGCGATGGGGATCATGGGCGCTCTCGGCCTCGGCCAGCAGGCGGGCCCTTTCCGTATCGGCGGCGAGGACCGTTTCCAGCAGACTCTCCGGCCCGTCAGGCGCTTCCTGGGCCAGCATGCCGAGGCGGGCATTGCTGGGAAGCCCGATCTCGCCGGAATCGGCCTGCAGGCTGCCGGCAATCAGCTTCAGCAGGGTGGATTTACCCGTGCCGTTGCGCCCGATCAGCCCGGCATGGTGGCCTGCGGGCAGCGACAGGCTGACATTGTCCAGCAATGTGCGGCCGGCAATGCGGTACGTCAGGTCCTTGATCAAAAGCATGGCGGGCGCCTCTTAGCATGGCGGCGCAGGCCCCGTCACCCCGGCCGTCCACCCAGGAAGGGGACCCGGATGTGCCGGGGGAAGGTGCCAAGCGGGGTTGCCCATCCCGCCTGCGGCGTATATGTAGGCCCGCGATTTTAAGCTCGGAATCCCGGGCACGGAATTTGGCCCGAATTTTGGGCCCGTCAGGAGCGATGCGACATGGCGATCGAACGAACTCTTTCCATCATCAAGCCCGATGCGACCCGGCGCAATCTGACCGGCCAGATCAATGCCCGGCTGGAGAAAGCGGGGCTTCGCATTATCGCGCAGAAGCGCCTCTGGCTCTCGCGCCAGCAGGCCGAGAAGTTCTATGAAGTGCACAAGGCGCGCCCCTTCTATGGCGATCTGGTGACGTTCATGACCAGTGGCCCGGTGGTGGTCCAGGCACTCGAAGGCGAAGGCGCCGTTCTCCGCAATCGCGAAGTGATGGGCGCGACCGACCCGGCCAAGGCTTCGGCCGGCACGATCCGCAAGGATTTCGCCCAATCCATCGAAGCGAATTCGGTGCATGGCTCGGATTCGGCCGAGAACGCCGCGAACGAAATCGCCTTCTTCTTCGCCGGCACCGAACTGGTCGGCTGAGCAAGCGGGCATAGCCCATGAGCCGCGGCCTCATCGATCACATTGTCGGCGCGGTGCGGCGCGCAGCCTTGGTGGAAAAGCCTTTCCACTATCTGCAGCTTGAAGGCGTTTTTCCCGGCGATACCTATGCGGCCATGATGGGGGCCATGCCCAGCGTCGCCGATTACCGCGCCATGTCCGGGCGCAGCAAATCGGCGCGGCGCGAGGACGGCACGCCCACGCGGGTGAAGATCGACCTGTTTCCGGAATTCATCCGCCATCTGCCGCCGGCCAAGCGCGTTTTGTGGCGCGATGTAGGCCGTGCGCTGTGCTCAGCGGCGCTGAAGGATGCCTTTGTCGAGCGCCTCGGCATGCCGCTGCAGCAGCGCTTCGGCCCGCACTTCGCCCGCCTCGGCCATTACGCAACACCGATCCTGACCCGCGATACGGCGGGCTATCATATCTCCACCCATAGCGACACTCACTGGAAGGCGATCACCGTGCAGCTCTATCTGCCGGCCGACGAATCCATCGACCATGTCGGCACGGTCTTTCACGAGAAGCTGGCCAATGGCAAGATGAGACGCAGCACGCGGATGCGCTTTGCCCCCAACAGCGGCTATGCCTTTGCCGTCGGAGAAGATACCTGGCATTCGGTGGATCTGGTGGGACCGGAGGTCAAGACGCGGGACAGCATCCTGCTGACCTATTTCCTGGATGCGGGCCCCTTGCGCATCCTGCGCAATCGGGGCAAGCGCCTGGGCAACATGTTGCGCAACGAGTTGCGCTATGTCGCCAGGACCTAGGCGGCAGCCTTACGGCGCCAGGAAGATTCCCATTCCGCCGAGCACGATGATGGCGCCGATGACGGCGAACAGCATGATTTTGCAGAAGCGGTTCCACATCTGCTGATGATCGGCGAGCATTCTATCGTCGTCGGTGGCCATGATCCCCACTCTCCATAGCTTAACTTGTGCCGGCAAGGCATTTAACCCGGCCATGCGGTACGGTCAATCCATCGGGTTGAGCAAGGCCGCCGGCGATGGTGCCCTGCCATCCACCAGCGCGCGGCCGTCATGGATTTGCACCCGGCCCTCGGCGATCAGGCGAAGGGCGAGGGGATAGAGGCGGTGCTCGGCCGCCAGCACGCGCCCGGCCAGAGAATCTTCCGTATCGTCCGGCAATACCGGCACCGCGGCCTGGGCGATGATGGGGCCGGTATCGGTCTCGAAGCGAACATAGTGAACCGTGCAGCCGGCGAATTTAACGCCCTCTGCCAACGCGCGCTTATGGGTATCGAGGCCGGGGAATGAGGGTAGAAGCGAGGGGTGGATGTTGATCATCCGGTTGTGCCAGCCCTCGATGAGGTCCGCCGTCAGCAGGCGCATAAATCCCGCCAGACAGACGAAGTTCACGTCCGCCGCGCGCAGCGCCCCATCAAGGGCAGCATCGAAGGCCGTGCGGTCGGGATAATCGCGATGGGAAATGACCTGGGTCGGCAGTCCCGCTGCCTTCGCGCGCTCCAGACCGGCGGCGTCCGCGCGGTTGGAAAGGACAAGATTGATGTCGGCGGCAATCGAACCCGCTTCGCCAGCCTTCTTGCGGCAACCATCGATGAGCGTCTGCATATTGCTGCCGCGCCCGGAT
>DASXQK010000318.1:0-2045 GCA_036493015.1 Dongiaceae bacterium
AGAGATAGCCGCGGCGCACCATAAAATCGATATTCACCAGTGCCACATTGAACTTGAAATCGTCGGTGGTGCTGAGCCGCTCGCCTACCTCCTCGATAGGCCAGAGATAGAAGTCCTCGATCTCGCCATCCGTATTCTCCGGCCGAAAATCCGCCGGCAGGGCGATGTCGTAGACGAAGCAGATATCGTTGCGCAGCCCCTCCACGCGCTCGGTCACGTAGCTGACGAAACCCGCCGGCCTGGCCGTACGCGCCAGGGCCGGTGTCATGCCGGCTTCCTCGCCGCATTCCTTCACCACGTTGTCCATCAGGTTGAGGCCGAGCGGTTGCCCGCCCGCCACCAGATGGTCGAGCTTGCCCGGCGCGGTCTGCTTGGTCTTCGAGCGCTTGGCGACCCAGAGTTTGAGGTTCGCGCCATCGCCGGTGAAGCCGTTGATATGCACCCCATAGGCGCGCACGCCGAATAGCGGCACCGCCGCGCGCTCCATCTGCAGCAAAGGTGGAGCATAGAAATCGGTCCCTACCGGATAAGGTTCGTTGCGCCAGCCCTCGATTGTGCCGTCGGCTCGCAGCCTCTCCAATACCTCGGCCATGACAGCACTGCGCTGGGCGAAGTCGCCAAGGCCCGGCGTCATCTCGACTGCCGCATCCGAGATGCGGAACGCCTTGGGGAAATCCTTGAGCCGGCCAGCGAAATCATGGGTCACCCAGCCGACCTGCTGCCCCGCCGCCTGAAAGGGGCGATAGCGGCTACGATCCCAGCGCCGGCAGGCCTCGATACGGTCCAGAAGACTCATGGATGTCCTCGTTTCGGGCGGGCAAGCCCGCTTTTGCGCAAGGCAAGATAGAACCAGCCCGCCCGGCCTGTCGAACGGGGGCTGCCGGGCGATGCCGGCAGGCCAAAATAACGGAATCACATCAATCGGTTGGCCTGGCCTATGCCGCCGAAAATCCCTGCCCGGGCGGCCCTGACAGGGTCGAGAGGCCGCTTTCCCCCGATCCCCTGCAGCGGGCAGCCGATTTCGCGCCTGCGGGTAGCCCGCTTCCGCGCCAGCGGGTACAATGATTGAATGCGCGCGATGCATGACATGGGGGGTTTGCCGGCCAGTACCGTCGAGCGCGACGAGCATGATCCGAGCTTTGCCGAGCGCCGGGTCGACGCGCTGATGATGTTGCTGATGTCGCCGGCCAACAACCTGTTCAATGTCGACGAGATGCGCCGGACGATCGAAAGCCTGCCGCCCGAGGTCTATCAACGCCACGATTACTATGAGCGCTGGCTGATGACCATCGAGCGGCTGCTGGTGGAAAAGGGCGTCCTGAAGCAGGCCGAGATCGATGCCCGCGTCGCCGATCTGGAGAAAAAGGGTGACTGAGCCACGCTTTGCCGCCGGGTCGCTGGTGCGGGTGCTTGATCTGCCCGTGCCGGGCCATATGCGCACGCCCCATTATGTGCGTGGCCGGCAGGGGCGCATCGAGCGCTGCCACGGCCGTTTTCCCAATCCCGAGACGCGGGCCTATGGCAGCAACGGGCAGCCGGCGAAGCCGCTCTACATGATCCGCTTCCGCCAGAAGGATATCTGGCCTAACTACCGGGGCGATGGCGATGACAGCATCGTCCTCGACATCTTCGAACATTGGCTGGAGCCGGCCGGCGACAGCAGGATAAAAGAGGCCCGCCATGGCGCATGACCCCCATCATGACCCTCATCATGACCATGGGCATGGCGACCACCACCACCCGCATCCCCATCAGAAGGACAATGCGGTCCAGGCCTGGGAGCGACGCGAGGCTGCCATCCGCAGCCTGCTGATCGAAAAGGGCGTACTCACCGCCGATCAGATCCGCCGCAAGATCGAGGAATGGGACCATAAATCGCCGGCGGAGGGTGCGCGCGTCATTGCCCATGCCTGGAGCGATCCCGCTTACGAAGCCCGCCTGCTGGCCAATGCGAATGCCGCGGCCGCGGAACTCGGCATCGATGCCAGCGGACCGAAGATCGTAGCCCTCAAAAATACCGAGCGGCTGCATCACCTAGTGGTCTG
>DASXQK010000319.1:0-2210 GCA_036493015.1 Dongiaceae bacterium
GGTCGGAATCGCCGCCGGATTGTCGCCGGTGATGCCGCGGCGCTGCAGCTGCAGCAGGTCGCGGTGGTAAAAGGGATAGCGAAGATCGGGCCCATCGCCGGCTGCAGCGAGCGCGAAAGCGATGGAGTTCGATACCAGGAGACGATTTCCCAGCGAGAGCGAGACCAGCGATTCATAAGTATGGCTGGGGGCGACGAAACGGGCCTGGGGACCGTCGCGGCAGCCGCCACTGCCCATGACCGCTGAGGCCGAACCAAAGCCGAATTCGGCGAATGGACCGTCCCACACGCCTTCGAAGAATCCCTGTTCGCTTGTTTCGACGAGAGGACCATGGTTGACGATGACATCGGATTCGCCGCGGCGGAGTTCGGCGCACCAGGCCAGCGGCGGCAGCGCATCGTTCGGCCGATAGATGAAACGTGGCCATTGCAGCGGCGCTGGCACCTCCGGGTGATTATCCATCGGCCCGGCGCCCGGCATGACTACTGCGCGCCGCCGAGCGAGTGGCGCCACCAGCTCACGAGATGGCGCAGCCCTTGGGCCAGATCGACCTCGGCAGCGAAACCCAGGCGAGCTTTGGCCCGTGTCATATCGGCCAGCCGGCGCACCACTGGGCTTACCCGGCGCGCCGGCGCATAATTCACAGGCACTGAGCGGCCCATCACCACGATCAGCGTTCTTGCCAGATCGTCGAGGCTGGTTTCGATACCGCTGGCCACATTGAAGACCTCGCCCGGCGCCTCGCAGGACGCGGCGAGCAGGAAGGCACGCGCGACATCGCCGACATAGACAAAGTCCATGGTCTGCTTGCCATCGCCGAAGATGACCGGTGGGCGGCCGTTCTCGATCTCGCGCATCCAGCGCACGAGGACCTCGGTATAGGCGCCGTCGGTATCCATGCGCGGTCCGTAGACGTTGAAGGGCCGTAGCGCCACATAGTCCAGGCCGTACATGGCGCGGAACGAGGCCAGCAGGCCCTCGTTGAAGTTCTTGGCTGCGCCGTAAAGCGTGTCGTTGTTATAAGGATGATGGTCCTCGGCTGTGGGAAAGCGATCGGCCATGCCGTAGACCGAGGCAGATGAGGCGGCGATGACGCGCTTCACGCGAGCGGCGATCGCGGCTTCGAGAACATTGAAGGTGCCATCGGCCATCACCTCCAGCGCCAGGCGCGGTTGTTCGGCGCATTGCGTCAGGCGGATGGCGGCCATATGAAACAGAAAGTCGACGCCCTCGCATGCCTGCGACAGCAGAGCGCGATCGCGTATGTCGCCCTCGATGAAGCGCAGCCACCCGCCTGCTTCGGCCTCAGCCAGGCTTGCGCGCCGGCCCCGGCTCAGATTGTCCAGCACCCGTATTTCCGCAACGCCGGCCCGCAGCAGCAGATCGGCGATATGCGAACCGATCAACCCGGCCCCGCCGGTGATCAGGACGCGCGCGCCCTGAAACGGTTGCGGGCTCATTCCGCCGGCAGCGCCAGGCGATGATCCGCAGCATCCACGGCGACGAGGCTGCCGCCATGGGCCAGCGACGCGCTCGCCGCTTCCAACAACTGGATAACCCTGAGGGCCGCTTTGCCGTCGGCGGGGGGCTCTTCTTCACCCCGGATACAGGCGGCGAAATGGCGGATGACCATGGTCAGGGGTTCTGTCGCCTCAAGGGCGATGGGTAATGGTGCGGCTTGGGGCTCGCTTTTGAATTGGTCCAGCCGGCGCAGCTTCACCGCCTGAAGATCGTCGAAGACCAGCATGCCTTTGGTGCCGGCGATCTCGATGCGCCGCTGTCTCTCGCCGGCGGCCCAATCGACGCGAATTCGCGCGACCAGGGAATCGGGGAAATAGACCGCCAGCGTGGCACGTGATGGCGCTCCTCCATCCGTCCTTGAAGACTCCCCGACGCGAACCGCCCGGGCAGCACCAGGGAACAGGAATTCCAGGATGGAGAGATCATGGGCCGCCAGATCCCACAGCACATCGGAATCGCGCCGGCCGCCTTCGGCGTTGTAGCGCAGCGAACGGTATTCGCGGGTCTGCCCGAGGGAGCCTTGGGTCAATGCACGCCGGATGGCCTGCATGGCAGGGCTGTGGACATAGGTATGGTCGACGAGCAGCACGAGATTCCGCCGCCGCGCCGCCGCGATCATCGTGCTGGCATTGCTGCTGGAAAGCGCCATCGGCTTTTCCACTAATACATGCTTGCCGGCATCGAGCGCT
>DASXQK010000320.1:0-6243 GCA_036493015.1 Dongiaceae bacterium
GACCGGCACGCGCAGCGTCATGCGGTCCTTGTCGAAGTTGATGATGATGACATGCAGGGTGTGGCCCGAAATTTCCTGCGTCTCGACGCCGAGAACGCGGCCGACGCCATGCGTCGGATAGACCACGAAATCACCCTTGCGGAATCCGATATCCTTGCTCACGGGTTTTTTCGCCTTTGCTTTGGTTTTGGTTGCAGACGTCTTCATAGCCGACCTTATCCCGCTACCGCTGGATGCAGTCACAGAGCCCTTGCTTGGCGCGGAGAGATGCCGAGCCATGCCGCTTCGCCCCCTATTCCCGAAGCCGGGCGAGAAACCGCCCCTTGGGTACGCGTTCTTGAACTCAACGGACGGCCTGGGGCCGTCCTTTACTGTTGCAGGATTGTAACAGACTCCAAGGCCAGATTCAATGAATCGGCCAAAACTATGTTTTAGTTAAGGTTTTCCCGGTTCAGCGCTGAAATGTTTGGCGAATTTGTCCGGGACGCCCTTCCACTGGTCGGCGTCGGTCGGCGCCTCGCCCTTCCGGGTAATATTCGGCCAGGCTTCGGCATATTCCCGATTGACCCCCAGCCAGCGCTCCATGCCGGGCTCGGTATCGGGCTTGATGGCCTCCGGCGGGCATTCCGGCTCGCAGACCCCGCAATCGATGCATTCATCGGGGTGGATAACCAGCATGTTGTCGCCGACATAGAAGCAATCGACCGGGCAGACCTCCACGCAGTCCATGTATTTGCATTTGATGCAGGCTTCGGTGACGACGTAGGTCATGGCTTTCTCGAGGGTTCTGTCCGGGCAAAACATAACACACCGGACCGCTTCCCGGCGGCGCGAACATGCATCAGTCGGGGGCGGGGGCGCAACCGGTTTGGCAGCGGGGCTGCCCTGCTTGCCATGCTCCAAACCCGGCGCCAAATTGTCGCAGCATGAGCAGCACCAAGCCCACCGGCAGGTCGGATAGCCCCACCGGCAATTTCGAGCAGCGCCAGCCCGAGGGCGATGACCGCCACCGCCTGGTCTGCCGCGACTGTGGTTTCATCCAATACGACAATCCCAAGGTCGTGGTCGGCAGCGTCACAAGCTGGCAGGGCCGCATCCTGCTTTGCCGGCGGGCCATCAACCCCCGCAAGGGCTACTGGACGCTGCCGGCGGGCTATATGGAGTTGAATGAGACCACGCTGGAGGGCGCCCGGCGCGAGGCGCGAGAAGAAGCCTGTGCCGAGATCGAAATCGAACGCTTGATCGCCGTCTACAACATTCCGCGGCTTTCCCAGGTACAGTTGATCTATGCGGCGCGGCTGGTCACGGGTGAGGTCAGCGCCGGCCCCGAGAGCCTCGAGGTCGCCCTGTTCGACTGGACCGATATCCCCTGGCGCGATCTTGCCTTCCCCTCGGTGCGCTGGGCGCTTGGCCATTACCGCGACGGGATGAGCCGCCATGACTATCCAGTGCAGGCCAACCCACCGGGCGAGGTGGGCGACTACTAGACAAGCGAAGTCCTGCGATGCGGCAGCGAGGGCGGCCTGCGCCTGCTTTCGTGTCTCTTGCAAAAATGAAACGCAAGCGTATCATTATGGGGCAGGGGCCGGTTCGGGTCCGAGGGAGGTCACGCGATGCGCGCACTTTGTACGGTGATGCTGCTGGCCTTGATGGCAAGTCTGGCCGGCTGCTACTACGGGCCGCCGCCGGGCTATGGCTATGGCGGGGGTTACGGCTATGGGGGACCGAGCATCAGTCTTGGCTTTGGATTTCCCGCCTGCTGCTACGGCGGGGGCTGGCATCATCATCACTGGGGCGGTTACTGACCGCCTGACGCGCCGGTCGTCCATGTCTCTGGTGCTGCGGCATTCCCCGGGTATGGTTGTATTGCGGGTCTGACTGATCCGCGCTAACGCAGTCGGGGGATGGTTTCGTTGACAAGAAAATCGCCGCCCCGTGCGGGCCGTCCCTCGCGCGAGCAAGCCAGATTGCTCGGTGATCGGATCCTGGACATCGCAACCGGCCTGTTCCTCGAGATCGGCTATGGCGATACCACGATCGAGCTTGTCGCCGAGAAGGCGCAAATATCCAAGCGCACCCTCTATCACCGCTATCCCGACAAGGCGGCGCTGTTTGGCACGGTCGTGCGTCGCATCGTTGGCCGGTTGCGGCCGCCCGACGTAGCGGGCCTGTTCACCGGCGGCAGCCTCGAGGAGATACTGGTACGGCTGGCGGGGATTATCCTGCGTGCGGCCCTTAATCCCCAGGCCCTCGCCCTCCATCGCATCATCATGGCGGAGGCGACCCGCTTTCCCGAACTTGCTGCCGCGGTCGCCGATCGTTCGGCCAGCCAGGAGGCGATCGAGCGCATTGCAGCACTGTTGCAGCGCGAGGTTACGCCCGCGCGGCTGCCCCCAACTGCGGCTCAGTTTGCGGCGGTGCAGTTCCTGCAGATGGTCATCGCTTCGCCCCAGCGTCGCGCGCTCGGCCGGGGCGTGGCCATGAGCGAACCCGAGATGGACCGCTGGGCAAAAGAGACCGCTAGCCTGTTTCTCAATGGCTGTCGCGGATGGATATCGCCCTCAAAACGATCCCGCAAAAAACGCTAGAGATGAATCAGCGCATTTCCTGCCGCTACCATGACGGCGGCGACGATGCGCCAGCGGCCGAACGGCTCCCCCATGAACAGGGCACCGATGGCCGCGGCGAAGATCACGCTGGTCTCGCGCAGGCTCGATATGCCCGCCATGGCAGAGGTCTGGAGCGCCCATATCACGATGCCATAGGCCAGCGCCGACATGGCGGAGCCGCCGAGGCCGACCATCCAGTTCTTGCGGACATAGGCGATGAGCGCGCTTCGCCGCCGGTACAGCACGAAGCTGAAGAAAGGTACGCCGTCGATGGCGAACAGCCAGGTGATGTAGCCGAGGCTCGATTGCGAATGGCGCACGCCAAAACCGTCGAACAGTGTGTAAGCCATGATGGTCAGGCAGGTGAGCCCGGCGAACAGCATCGAGGTGCGATGATCGCCCCGCGGCCAGCCTCGGCCGAACATCAGGCTGACGATGCCCGCCGACACCATGGCGACACCGAGATATTGCCAATCGTGCAGCAACTCGCCGCCGAACAGGGCCGCAAAGATCGCGATCAGCAGCGGTGAAAGGCCACGAGCCAGCGGGTAGACCAGGCTGAAATCCCCGGTCTCGTACATCCGCGAGATGCCGTAGTAGTAGCCCATATGCACCACGACGGACCCGGCGAGAAAAGGCCAGCTCGCCGGCGCCGGCGGCGTGACGAAGGGCAGGAACGGCAGCACGATGACGCCGCTGAGAAGCGCGATCATGGCCGTCGACATCAGCCGATCGCCGCCGATCTTTACCAGCGCGTTCCAGCAGGCATGCAGGACCGCGGCAAACAGCACCAGCGAAACGATGAGGGCAGGCGAGACCATGATTGATTCAGAAGCGGCGGGAAGATGTTGAAATTGGGCGGGGGAAATCAGGCGGCGTCGGCGCGCCGGGCGAGTCGTTGCGAGATCAGATTATGGGCGCCGACCGGAAAAGCAAACAAGATGCGATGCAGCCGCCAGGGGTCGGATGCATGCATCATCATGTGGCGTCGCCCGTCATAGAAACAGGCGGCGTATTCGCGCGCCGCGAGCCAGCCCATGATCTGGCGCGGCGTGTGGCCGTAATCGGCGAGCGCCTTGTCGACGGCAACCAGCAGCACCGGCGGGTTGGGCCGGCGCAGCAGTTCCTCCGCCCCCTCCAGCACGCGCATCTCATAGCCGGCCACATCGATGCGCAGCAGGCTGCAGCGCCGGCCGACGGCAACCTCGTCGATCTGCACGCTGGGGATGTGCAGCAGGTTCTGCTGCTTCACCCATTCGCGCTTGCCCGGCACGCGCCGCCGCCCGCTGCGGCCGATGCCGTCGACAAAGGGATCGATCATGCGCCGGCCGCCGGCAAGCTTGGCATGCACGCGCACATTGGTCAGGCCGTTGCGCCTGAGATTGGCTTCCAGGCAGGGGCGCAAGGTGGGGCTGGGCTCGAAGGCCTCGACCCGGCCGCGCCCGCCGACGATGGCGCCGGCCAGCACGCTGTACACCCCGACATTGGCGCCGACATCGATCATGGTGTCGCCGGGATCGAGATAGCGCAGCATGAAACCCACGACATGCGGATCGATCACCGCATGGCCGGCGATGTCGTCCAACATCAGCCCGCCGCCCAGATTGATCTCGCGGCGGCGGCCGGCAACCGCACCCTTCGGTCCGCGATCATAAATCGCGGCCATCACGTCGTTGATGATCTGTCCCGGCTTCATCGCCTCAAGGCCTTGGTTTCGACCCCGTTTTCCTGAAGGCCGGACCATAGCATGGGCAGGCCCGGACGAAACCGGCTTGCGGGTTTACGGTTCGGCAATGGTCTGGCTTTTCCGGGGCCTGATCGCGCTTAGGCGCCGGGGTTGGCCGGCGCCAGCCCCAGCAGCGATCGCGCAAAGGCCGCGGCCGCGAAAGGCCGCAGATCCTCGGCCCCTTCGCCCACCCCAATGGCCCGCACCGGCAGCTTGAAGCGCTCGGCGAGCGCCACCAGCACCCCGCCGCGGGCGGTGCCATCCAGCTTGGTCACGACCAGGCCGTTCACCTGGACCAGGGCCAGGAAAGTTTCGACCTGCTGGAGAGCGTTCTGGCCGATGGTGGCATCCAGCACCAGCAAGCATTCATGCGGGGCGGCCGGGTCGAGCTTTTTTACGACCCGGATGATCTTGGCGAGTTCGGCCATCAGATCGGCCTTGTTGTGCAGGCGGCCGGCGGTATCGATCAACAGCAGATCGACATTCTCGGTTTTGGCGCGATGCAGCGCTTCAAAGGCGAGGCCTGCCGCATCGGCGCCCGCTTCGCCCGATACCACCGGCACGCCGCTCCGCTCGCCCCAGATCTTCAGCTGTTCGACCGCGGCGGCGCGGAAGGTGTCACCAGCGGCCAACATCACGGTCTTGCCCTGTCCGCGATAGAAATGGGCGAGCTTGCCGATGGTGGTGGTTTTGCCGCTGCCATTCACCCCCACCACCAGCACCACATGGGGCCGATGGGCGGAATCAAGCGCAAGAGGTTGAGCCACAGGCTCCAGCAGCCGGGTGATGGAGCTGGCCAGGATTTCGCGCACTTCTTCCTCGCCGATCTCGCGATCGAGACGGCCGCGGCCCAGTTCCTCCACCAGTTTCGCCGCGGTCGAGGGGCCGAGATCGGCCGAGATCAGCACGTCTTCCAGTGCTGCGAGCGCTGCCTTGTCGAGGCGCCGCTTCACCAGGATGCTGGATATGCCCTCGCCCAGCCGCGAAGAACTGCGCTTCAGCCCCGCGGCCAGGCGGCCGAGCCAGCCGGTCTTGCTCATGGTGAGATTCGCCGGCCGATGAGCCGGCCGTTCCGCTGTGCTTCCATGCGGAATGCCGCGATTTCGCCGCGCCGGCCAAAGTCGATTTCGACCGGTGCGAAATTCTCCGCATGGCCGCGCGCGCCTGCTTCGACCAGCACGCGCTGATCCGTGCCGGCCATGCGCGAGAGTAATTTTTCCAGCGCCGCATCGCCCGCCTTGCGCAATCGCGCGGCGCGTTCGCGGCGTATCGCGCCCGCTACCTGCGGCATGCGTGCCGCCGGTGTGCTCGCGCGGGGCGAATAGGCAAAGACATGCAGAAAATCGAGACTGCATTCCTCTACCAGGCTCAGACCGTTCTCAAACATCGCCTCGTCTTCGGTGGGAAATCCCGCGATCAGATCGGCGCCGAAGGCGATATCGGGGCGAAGATCGCGGGCGCGGCGGCAGAAACGAATCGCATCCGCGCGGCTGTGACGGCGCTTCATGCGTTTGAGGATCAGATCGTCACCGGATTGCAGCGAGAGATGGAGATGGGGCATCAACCGCGCTTCTTCGCCGATCAGCCGCCAGAGTTCTTCATCCACCTCGACCGGATCGATCGAGGAGAGTCGCAAGCGCGGCAGGCCGGGAACCTGGCGCAGCAGATCGCGCACCAGCTCACCCAGCGCCGGACCCCCTGACAGATCGCTGCCATAGCCGCCGATATCGACACCGGTCAGGACGATCTCGGCAATACCGCTTTCGACCATCGCCCGCGCTTGCGCCACGATTTCGCCAGCCGGCAGGCTTCGGTTATTGCCGCGGCCCAGCGGGATGACGCAGAAGGTGCAGCGGTGATCGCAGCCCTGCTGGATCTGCAGGAAGCCGCGGGTATGGCCGGCGAGGG
>DASXQK010000321.1:0-3735 GCA_036493015.1 Dongiaceae bacterium
CGCAGCGATACCTTCGCCGGGTTGAAGCCGCATGCCGATCGAGACCCCACCGGGCTATTACCCCCTGAACGACAGCAGGCTGCGCGACTACCTCGCGACCCTGCCCGAAATAGCATCTCGGCTTGGCGGCAGGCCCGCGGACTGGGTGGTCAGCGAAGTCGGCGACGGCAATCTCAACCTCGTCTTTCTGATCGAAGGCCCCGAGGGCGGCCTCTGCGTGAAACAGGCCCTGCCCTATGTGCGGATGGTGGGCGAAGGCTGGCCCATGACCCTGCAGCGCGCCTTCTTCGAGCACGAATACATGCGGCGTATGGCGCCCCATGCCGGCGCGCTGATGCCGCGCCTCTACCGCTACGAGCCCAAGCTCTTCGCCATCGTGATGGAACGCCTCAGCCCCCATATCATCATGCGCCATGGCATGATCGCAGGGCAGCGCTACCCGGCATTCGAGGGCCAGATCACGGATTTCCTCGCGAAGTCGCTTTTCTTCACCTCGGACCTCGCCATGCCGGCCGGCGAGAAGAAGGCGATGACGGCGATCTTCGCTGGCAATACCGAACTCTGCAAGATCACCGAGGATCTGATCTTCACCGAGCCCTATATGGTCCATGAGCGCAATCGCTGGACCACGCCGCAGCTCGATGGATTGGCTGCGGAGTTCACGCTCGATAACGAGTTAAAGGCCGCCATCTCGCGGCTGAAATGGAAATTCCTGACCGCCGCCGAGGCGCTGATCCATGGCGATCTGCATACCGGTTCGGTCATGGTGACCGACGGCGAATTGCGGGTGATCGATGCGGAGTTCTCCTTCGTCGGGCCCATGGGCTTCGATACCGGCGCGGTGCTGGGCAATCTGCTGCTGAGCTATTTCAGCCAGGCGGGCCATGCGAGCGCGGCCGACCCGCGCGAAGAGTACGAGGCGTGGATCCTGAAAACCCTTGAACAGGTCTGGAATGGCTTCGCCGCGAAATTCCTCGACCTCTGGCACAAGCAGGCCGGGGGCGATGCCTATCCGAAGGCCTTGTTCGCCCGCCCGGCTGGCGAAGCGGCGCTGGAAGCGGAGCGCCAGGCCTTCATGGCCCGGCTTTATCGCGACACGCTGGGCTTCGCCGGCGCCAAGATGATCCGGCGCATTCTGGGCCTTGCCCATGTCATCGATCTCGAGCACATCAAGGATCCAGATCTGCGGGGGAGTTGCGAAAAGCGAGCCCTGCGGCTTGCGCGAGAGCTGGTGGTCAACGCGGATAGCTATCCCCGAATCAGCGATGTCTCGGATCTCGCCCGCACCTTCAATTTTACCTAACTCTGCTTCGCCTGTTCCGGAAACAGCGCGGCAAGCCCGTCGCGTGAAGCCGCGGCCACCCCGCGTTCGGTGATCAGGCCCGTGACCAGCCGGGCCGGCGTCACGTCGAAAGCATAATTCGCAACCGGGCTTCCATCCGGCACCAGGCGCACCGTCTCGATCCGCCCGTCGGCCGCCTGCCCGGTGATGTGCGAAACTTCGACGCCCGATCGCTGTTCGATGGGGATCTGGCGCAAACCGTCGGAAAGCGTCCAGTCGATGGTCGGCGAAGGCAGCGCCACATAAAACGGGATGTCATTGTCGCGGGCCGACAAGGCCTTCAGATATGTGCCGATCTTGTTCGCTACATCGCCGGTCGCGGTCGTTCGATCGGTGCCGACGATGCAAAGATCGACATGGCCATGCTGCATCAGATGGCCGCCCGTATTGTCGGCGATAATGGTGTGCGGCACGCCTTCGTTCTTCAGCTCCCAGGCGGTCAGCGAGGCGCCCTGGTTGCGCGGCCTCGTCTCATCGACCCAGACATGAAGCGCGATGCCCATATCGCGCGCCTGATAGATGGGCGCCGTCGCCGTGCCCCTGTCGACGGTCGCGAGCCAGCCGGCATTGCAATGAGTCAGGATGTTCACCCGCTGGCCGTCCTGCTTGTGTTTGGCCAGTCCTGCGATTAAGCCCGCACCATGCCGGCCGATGCCGGTGTTGATCGCAACGTCCTCCTCGCAGATCTCGGCCGCCTGGCGATAGGCGGCGGCTGCGCGTGCCGAAACCGGCAGAGGCAACAGGGCGGCCCTTGTCCGGTCCAGCGCCCAGCGCAGATTGACCGCCGTGGGCCGGGCAGCCAGCAGCAGATCATGCGCGCGCGCCACGGCCTCATCGCCGGCATCGACAGATGCTGCGAGAGCCATGCCATAGGCGCCGGTAGCGCCGATCAGGGGGGCGCCACGAACCAGCATGTTGCGGATGGCGCGTTCGGCATCTTCGAGGCGCTTCAGGGTCAGCGTGGCGAATTCATGGGGCAGGCGCGTCTGGTCGATGATTCCGACCGACCAGCCGTCGGGCTCGACCCAGATGGTGCGATGGGGAACGCCCCCCACCTTCACGATCCCGCACCCCTGCTGTAACCCTGCGTCATGGCCATTATGATAGGTGGCTAACAGGGGGGACGCCATATGGCGGGCAATTTGAAGGAACAGGCGATCCGACGCGCCATCGTAGAGGTCTATGTCGAACTGGCGCGGCTCGGCATGAACGCGGTTTCCTCCGGCAATGTCAGCGTGCGTTTTGGCAAAGGCATGTTGATCACGCCCACGGGCTGCACCGCGGAAGGCCTGCGGCCGGCCGATATCGTGGCGACCGGCTTCGACGGCAGCAGCAAGGTGAAGCTTCGCCCCTCCTCCGAATGGGCCATGCACGCCGAGATCTATCGCCGTGTCGGCGAGGCTCATTGCGTGGTCCATACTCATGCCGATAGCTGCGTGGCGCTGTCCTGTCTGCGCCGGCCGCTGCCGTCCTTTCACTACATGATCCAGGTTTTTGGCGGCAGCGACGTGCCTTGCGTGGACTATCATCCCTTTGGCACGCGCGAGCTGGGCGCGGCCGCCGGTGCCGCGCTGGAAAACCGCAAGGCCTGCCTGATGGCCAATCATGGCATGATTGCGCGGGGCGCCACGATCCGCGCCGCTTTCGACGCGGCCGTTTTGCTGGAGACCATGTGCCGGCAGTATTTGGCTGCCTCAGCCGCCGGCACACCGGTGCTTCTGAGCCCCGACGATATGGCGATCGTCGCCCGCCAGTTCGAAGATTACGGCCGCCAGCCACGCTCGCCGATCAAGCGGCGCTGGTCGCTGCCTTAAGAACGAACGAACCTTCCGCTGGCAAGGTCGGGCCGGCCGGGCTCATGCCAGCGCCGGCAAAGGTCAGGTCCGTGCCGTTTTTCGCAACTTGCGCAGCACGCGGCTGAGTTGTGTTCGCGCTCGCTCGCCCACTCCATTGGCCTGATCGATCCGCCGGTGATAATCCTGCATCAGGGCGCTCTGGGCTTGGTCCGCCATCAGCGCATTCGTCGCCACGATGGCGGCATCCACTTTGGGCAGGCCGATCGGATTGAGCCGGCCCGCGGAGTCCAGATTGCCGTGATAGTGGATCACCGCCGGATCCACGTCGTGATTGGCGAGACCCCGAACCGGCAGATTGGTGGGGAAGTTGAGCGCTAGCGGCAGCAAGTCCACCGCAATGCCCATCTCCTCCATTACAAGCGCGAAGGATATCTGGGAGACATGGGTGCGGAAGCGGCCAAGGATGCTGCCCTGGCGCAGCACCCACTCCACCCAGCGCGGCCAGGCCGCGGGCAAGCCGGCAAAGACCGCGCGCGGCAAAATATAGAGTCCGCCATTGCAGTTATTGGCATAGGTCTCGACGCCATCAAGCGAGGT
>DASXQK010000322.1:0-5772 GCA_036493015.1 Dongiaceae bacterium
TCACGGCATCGCCTTTCTGGGTTTCGAACTTGGCGACATGACCGCGACGCGCGAAGGCGCCAGCGCCGGGCTGGCGATCGCAACCGCGCTGGGGGCCCGCCGCTTTATCGGCGAAGGAATGATGATCCGCGCTCAGCACGAATTTCTGACCGGGGATCCTGGTGCTGCCGAGACCTTGCGCCAGGCCAATGAGATCGCCCGCGAAACGCCGAGCTATATCCTGCCGCTGGGTCTTGGTCTTGCCGCCATGATCGCGCCCGATCGCAAGACGCGCTTGGCGGCGCTGTCCGAAGGCGAGGCGCTGTTGGCCGCAGGCGCCATCAGCCACAATTATCTGTTCTTCAATCGCTATGCCATCGACGCCTGTCTGGCGGCAGAAGATTGGGAGGGTGCCGAGCGCTACGCCGCCGCGCTGGAGCGCAGCATGGCCGAAGAGCCCCTGCCGTTGACCGATTTTTTCACCGCCCGGGGACGCGCTGTTGCCGCGGCCGGCCGCGGCCGGAAGGATGCCGGGGAATTGCGCCGGTTGATCGAGGAGGCCCGCGCCGTAAAGTGGCAGGCAGTCATTCCGGCGCTGGAGGCAGCGCTGGCGAGTTAGCCGACAACTCGCTCAGTGCGGCGCGAGGCGGCGGAAGGTCTGCGGGTAATCCATCACGAGCCCGTCGGCATCCAGCGCCAGATCGGCCTTGAAGCCGCGAAAGAGTCCCTCATAGGTCACCAGTGCCCCCGTCGCCGCCCGCCAGTTGCAGGTATAGCGCTGGGAGGCCGGCTGCAGGGTCATCTCCGGCATCTTGATATAGGCAACCGTGATGCCCGCATTCTCGCTCGGCTGGAGATCGAGCCGGCGGATGGCGAGCGTGTTCGTGAAGGGTGTAGCGGAAATATCGACATCGAGACAGCCGACGAGCTCGCTCAGATGCCCGCCCTCATGCTCGCGCCAATTGCCCTCGCCGTCGCTGCGCAGCTTGCGTTCCCTTGTATCGTGAAGGTCGCTGACCTCCATCTCCAGCTTGCGGGTTCGCCAGCGGCGATCGCATTTGATCTTGTAGCGCAACCGAAAGGGCGCACCAGCGGCGAAGCCCAGAACGAGCCCCTTGGCGACGATCTCTTCGTCGTCGAACAGCAGGCGCAAATGCTCCATGCCCTGGCCGTCCCAGGGGGCCCAGAAGACCGAGCGCTCGCGGCTCATGCCCCGCAACTCATGGAATCAGGACGGTCGAACCCGTGGTCTTGCGCGCCTGGAGATCGCGATGAGCCCGGGCTGCATCCTTCAGCGGATAGGTCTGGTTGACGGCGATCTTGACTGCACCCTTGCCGACGACGTCGAACAGCGCCTGAGCGGATTCCAGCAGCTCCTCGCGGGTGATGGTGTAGCTGAACAAAGTCGGCCGGGTGAAATAGAGCGAGCCCTTGGTCGATAGCAGGATCGGCTCGAATGCAGGCACCGGGCCCGAGGCATTGCCGAAGGAGACGAACATGCCGCGCACCGCGAGACTGTCAATAGAACCCTGGAAAGTATCCTTGCCCACGCCGTCATAGACCACGGGCACGCCCTTGCCGCCGGTGATCTCACGCACCCGCTTGGCCACGTCTTCCTTGGTGTAATCGATGACATGGGCGCAGCCATTCTTCTGGGCCAGCGCCAGCTTGTCGGGGCTGCCGGCCGTGCCGATGACCGTGGCGCCGAGATGCTTCAGCCACTGGCTGGCGATCGAACCGACGCCGCCGGCGGCGGCATGCAGCAGCACGGTCATGCCCGGCTTTACCGCGAAGGTACGGCGGATGAGATATTCGACCGTCATGCCCTGCAGCATCATCGCTGCGGCCTGCTGATCGGAAACATTGGCGGGAAGCTTGACGGCGCGCTCGGCGGGAAATAGCCGCATCTGGGAATAGGCGCCGAGCCCTCCTGAAGCATAGGCGACCCGATCGCCCACCTTGAGATCGCTGACGCCGGGGCCGACCTTCTCCACCACGCCCGCACCCTCGGTGCCGAGGCCCGAGGGCAACTCGACCTTGTAGAGTCCGCTGCGGTGGTATGTGTCGATGTAGTTGAGCCCAACGGCCGTCTGGCGCAGCAGCACCTGACCCTGGCCCGGCTCGCCGACCTCGATCTCTTCCCAACTCAGGACTTCGGGTCCGCCCGGTTTGGCGAAGCGGATGGCATGGGTACGCATGACGACCTCCGGCATTTTCGGAAAGCGAGGAGCCTAAAGCGGCAACAGCACGCCCTCAAGGGCAAGGAGGGCGACCTTGCTTTCCACCCCGGCGCCGCCGCTATAGCCGATCATGGCGCCATCGGCGCCGACAACGCGGTGGCAGGGAATGATGATCGGGATTGGATTGTGCCCGCAGGCAGCACCGACATTGCGCGCCGTGCCGCCCAGTTTCTGGGCGATTTCGCCATAGGTCAGCGTCCGGCCATAGGGGATATCGAGCATGGCTTGCCAGACCTGCTGATCGAATTCGGCGCCGTCGGGCTTCAGCGGCAGCTCGAATTTGCGCAGGCCACAGAAGAAATAGCCGTCGAGCTGGGCCTTGGCGGCGGCGAGCAGCGGAGTCTCGTCCTCCTGCTTCGCCTTGCCCCAATGCACGGCGACGATGGCTTTATCGCGCTCCACAACGGTGAGGGCCCCCACCGGCGTCTCGACGCTGGCGGTATAGGCCTTTGGCTTCTTCGGCGCTGATTTATCAACCATGGAGCAATGCCTTGTCAAAGCTGGTCGGATCGGTGAGCGGCAATGAACAGACCATGCCCTTGCATATATAGGCAGTGGCGCGGCCGTTTTCTTGTCCCTTACCAGCCGCCGGGTGGCTATCCGGCAATTGCTCCTCCGGCCCGATTACGCTCAGCACCAGATCGGGCAGCGAATGGGCGCGCAGCGTGATCAGCAGGGCATCGGTATCGGCTTCGCCACGCTGGCCGACGATGACGATCTGGAGTGCCTCCTGCGCCAGCTCGCAGGCATTGAGAAAACTTGCCAGCGGAAAGAAGTTCTTCTGGATCTCGCCGGAGAAGGCGCCCATCAGGGCATCGGCACGATCGCGATAGGCGGATTTGCCCGTGAGATAAAAGAGACGCGCCAGTACCTCGACCATGGTGGCATTGCCGGCGGGCGTGGCGTGATCGACGGCACTCTTGTTGCGCAGGATCAGATCCTTCGTATCGTCGGCGGCGAAGAAATAGCCGCCGGCTTCCTTGTCCCAGTAGTGGCGGTCGAGGATCGCGGCCCACGCTTCGGCAGGGGCGATGTAAGTGTTGTCGCCGGTGATCTCGGCCAGGATCAGCGCTGCGCGGGCCATATTGGCGTAATCATCCAGGCTGGCCGGATGGCGCGCCTTGCCGGCGCGCCAGCTATGCAGCAGACGGCCATTGGCCGTCATCTGCTCGCGCACGAAAGCGAAAGCCTCGCCGGCTGCCCGCAGCCACTCCTGCTCGCCGAAGATATCGGCCGCGCGTGCCAATGCCGCGATCATCAGCCCGTTCCAATCCGCCAGCACCTTGTCGTCCCAGCCCGGGCGGATGCGCTTGCCGCGCCGCGCCAGCAAGATCGCTCGGCAAGATGCGAGTTTCTCCTCCGTTGCGGCATCGGCGAAGGAAGGATTGGCGCTGCGGTTCAGGATCGTGTGGCCTTCCCAATTGCCGCCCGGCGTCACGTCGTAATGCTGCTTGAACAGTGCCGCGTCGCTAGCGAGGGCCGTATCGATCTCGGCCTCGCTCCAGACATAGAACTTGCCTTCCACGCCGTCGCTATCGGCATCGAGCGCGCTGGCAAAGGCGCGCCGGCCATCGGCCGATGGTGCCGCGCGCATCTCGCGCAGCAGCCAGGCGACGGTCTCGCGAATACGCTGTTCATACAGCGGCGATGCTGTGTCCTGCCAGGCATGGGCCATCAGCTCGAGGAGTGCCGCATTGTCGTAGAGCATTTTCTCGAAATGCGGCACCAGCCATTCGGCGTCGGTGGCGTAGCGCGAAAAACCGCCGCCGAGATGATCGTAAATCCCGCCCTGGCCCATGCGCAGCAATGTGAGATGCACGGCGTCGGGATAGCGGCGCTCCCCGCTGCGCTTGCCTGCGCGCCACAGCAGTTCGAACACCGGCACTTGCGGGAATTTGGGGGCGCCACCGATGCCGCCATGCTGCAGATCGACCTCCTGCAGCAGCCGTTCGGCGATGCGCTCGAGGATTTCGCGGCTGGCCGGCGATCCTGATTGGGGCTCGGCGAGCTTTGCCAGCGCATTGCTGAGCGCCGTCACGTTCTCGCCAACCTTGGCGGGATCGTTGCGGTAGGCATCGGCGATCCCCTTCAGCACCTGGGGAAAGCCGGGGCGGCCCCAGCGCTCCTGCGGCGGGAAGTAAGTTCCGCCCCAGAAGGGCCTGGCCTCGGGCGTCAGGAACATGGTGAGCGGCCAGCCGCCCTGCTGGCCCAGCAAGGCGAGCGCGGATTGATAGATGGCGTCGAGATCCGGCCTCTCCTCGCGGTCGACCTTGATGTTGACGTAGAGCTGGTTCATCAGCGCTGCCGTGGCCTCGTTCTCGAAGCTTTCATGAGCCATGACATGGCACCAGTGGCAGGCGGCATAGCCGACCGAGAGCAGGATCGGCTTGTTCTCGCGTTTGGCTTCCGCCAGGGCAGTGGGACCCCAGGCCTGCCAATGCACCGGGTTATCCTTGTGCTGCAGCAGATAGGGGCTGGTCTCATCGCTCAGGCGATTGCGCTCGCTCATCGACGTCCTTCCGGCCATGCGGGGCCCCTACGCTTACCGGCTAGCACTTACTGGCCGGCACTTACAGGTTGGCGCATACAAGCTGGCGCCAAGGGATGACTCAACCTTAAACTTCCTCTCACATTTCCAAGGGAGTGCGCCCATATGAAGGTGAAGATCGATATCGATTGCACGCCGGAAGAAGCGCGCGCCTTTTTTGGCCTGCCTGATCTCGGGCCGCTGCAAAAAGAGATGATGTCGCAGATGCAGGAGCGCATGCGCGCCGCGATGGGAAGCATGGATCCCGAAGCGATGATGAAAGCCTGGATGCCGGGCGGCGCCATGTGGGCGGGCTTCGGCGATCCGAAAAAGAAATAAGAGCCAAGAAGAATAGCGAAGGGACTGGCATGAACGATCTGTCGAAGCCGGACCGCCATCAGGCGGGCGATCCGGCGCCATATTACGAAGCCCATGTTTTCTGCTGCACCAATGAGCGGCCGGCAGGTCATCCGCGCGGCAGCTGCAAGCCCAAGGGGTCGGAGAAACTGCGCGACTACATGAAGGCGCGGGCCAAGGAATTCGGCCTGTCGCGCGTGCGGATCAACACCTCGGGCTGCCTCGACCGCTGCGAGCTCGGCCCCACGATGGTGATCTATCCCGAAGGTGTGTGGTACAGCGTGCAGACGCGCGAGGATGTGGACGAGATCCTGCAGACGCATCTGATCGGCGGCGGCCGCGTGAGCCGGCTGATGCTGAAGCCCGAGGACAAGGTGCCACCGGCGCGGTGAGCAAGACCGCGACCAAGGCCACGATCTATGCCTTTTCAACCGCGCCGGGCAAAAGCGCGATTGCGGTGCTGCGCGTGTCCGGACCCGCGGCGGCCGACTCCATTCGCCATCTGACGAAGCGCGATCTGCCGAAGCCGCGCATGGCCACACTGCGGCGCATCTTCGAGGGCGAGGAACGCATCGACGATGCGCTGGTGCTGTGGATTCCCGGCCCCAGAAGCGAGACCGGCGAAGACATGGCGGAATTCCATCTGCATGGCGGGCGGGCGATTGCGAC
>DASXQK010000323.1:0-4205 GCA_036493015.1 Dongiaceae bacterium
CCGATTGGCCGCTTTTTTGCCCGCCTGTCTGGCCGCCGGATGCCTTGCCGGTGCTAGGCCCGCCGAAGATAAAGCGGCCGACCAGATCGACGATATTCACCGGATCCTGGGTGGCGGTAATCTCGCCGCCATCGGCGATCATCTTGTCGTCGCCGCCCGGCTCCAGCGCCACATAATTGCTGCCCAGCAGCCCGTCTGCGGTGATTTTGGCGGCGGTGTCCAGCGGCAGCTTGATCTTGCTGTCGATGCGCAGATGGATGATGGCTAGATAGCTTGCCGGATCGATCTGTTCCTTGACGACCTTGCCGACCACAATCCCGCTGAGGCGCACGTCGCTGCCCAGCGAAAGCCCGTCGACGCGGTTGAATTTTGCCATCACGTCGTAGCCCTCAACGCGCTGATAGCCGCTGGAATAGGTGAAATAGAGGAACAGTCCCGCGACGGCGAGGACGACGGCCCCGATGATGGTCTCAACGACGCTGCGCTGCATCCGGCCCGCTCTTCCTTGTTCAGCCTATTCCGGCGTCCAGGGCTGATAGTCGCCGGTTGCCGGCGCGCGATGGCCGCCCGCCAGCGTATGGCCCGGCGGCCGATAGGCGAGCGGCGTGCCCGTCAGGTTCGGCAGGTGTTCCTTTTGCCAGGGATAGCGCGGCGCATCCGACTTTGGCGGCTCCGCTTGGGACGCATGCAGCCAGCCATTCCATTCCGGCGGCACCCGGGAGGCTTCGACCTCGCCGGCATAGATGACCCAGCGGCGCTCGCGCTTGCGGTTGCCGATGGGGCGGCCCCGATAATAGCGGTTGCCAGCGGAATCACGGCCGACATAGCGTCCGTGCAGCCAAGTGAATAAGCGCGTTCCCAGAGACATGGCCTTTTCCGTGCGGCGCCCGCGGATTCCCTCGCCTCGGCGGGGGCGAAATATGGCATTGCCGGTGGCGGACTGTCCAGTAAAGCAGGGACGCGCCGCCGCCGGCATTTCAGATTGATTTACAGGCCATTTCGCGAGGAGATAGGCCGCATGGCTGGAGGTTCGCAGCAGGCCGGACGGATCGTGGTCCTCAACGGCATCGGCAGCGTCGGCAAGAGTTCCGTGGCGAAGGCCCTCCAGGCGCTCGTAACAGAGCCCTTCCTGCATGTTCAGATGGACGCATTCCTCGACATGCTACCGGAGGCCTATCAGGACCATCCCGACGCATTTTCCTATGAAACCATCGACGAAGCGGGCAAGCCGCTGGTCGCCATCAAGGGCGGCCCGCTGGGCGAGCGGCTGATGCGGGGCATGATCAAGGCCATCGCTGCCATGGCGGCTGAAGGCAACAGCATGATCGTCGACGAGGTCATGGATGGCGGCAAATGGCAGAGCTACGCGGCGGCCCTATCGAAGTTCAAAGTCCGGGTGGTAGGCCTGTTCGCACCGCTGGAAGTATTGGAAGCGCGCGAGCAGGCCCGGGGAAATCGCATGATCGGACTGGCGCGCTGGCAATACGGCCGTGTCCACAAAGGCATGAAATACGACCTCGAGATCGATACGGCGACGGCGACGCCGGAGGAATGCGCCGAGCGCATAAAGGCAGCCTTTGCCTTGTAGCTCTCTTGCCGCCAGAAGGGCGGAATTGCTTTTCTGGTATACCAAAATGTTCTAAACTTGATCCCAGATTTCAGCCGCTACGCCCCTCAGGAGGATCCATGCTGCCGTTCGAGACAAGCGAGTATCTGTCGCGCATCACCAAAACCAAGAAACGCATGGCCGAGCGCGGCATCGACGCGCTGATGGTCTTCGACCCCGCCAACATGAATTACCTGACCGGCTATAACGGTTGGTCCTTTTACACGCCGCAGGTGGTTGTCGTCTCCGACGCTCTCAGCGAGCCGCTTTGCATCGTGCGTGGCATGGACGCCAACGGTGCCAAGGTCACCACATTTCTGAAGCATGAGAACATCATCGGCTTTCCCGACCACTACGTTCAGTCGCCGGACCGCCATGCAATGGACTATGTCGCCGACCTGCTGAAGCAACGCAAACTGGACAAGGCGCGCATCGGGCTGGAGATGGATGCGTATTATTTCACGCCGCTGGCCTATGAAGCTCTCAAGCGCGGCCTGCCCAATGCCAAATGGGTCGATGGCAATCTGCTGGTGAACTGGGTCCGCGCGGTCAAGTCGGCCAAGGAAATCGAGTATATGTCCCAGGCCGCCCGCATCATCGAGCGGGTGATGAAGGTGGGCATCGATGCGGTCGAACCGGGTACGCGCCAATGCGACGCCGCGGCCGCCATCTATCATGCCCAGATCACCGGCACGGCGGAGTTCGGTGGCGACTACACCGCCTTCGTGCCAATGCTGCCCACCGGTGTTGGTACCTCGACGCCGCATCTCACATGGACCGACGCGAAATTCGCCAAGGGCGAGCCGACCATTCTGGAATTGGCGGCGGCACGCCACCGCTATCATTGCCCCATGGCACGCACCATCTACCTCGGCAAGCCGCCGCAGAAAGTGGCGGACACGGCGAGCGTGGTGGTGGACGGTATCGCCGCCGGCCTGGAAGCGGCCAAGCCGGGTGCCACCTGCGAAGCGGTGGAAGCTGCCTGGCGGGCCACGATCGCCAAGCACGGTATCGTCAAAGAATCGCGCGTCGGCTATTCGACCGGGCTCAACTATCCGCCGGACTGGGGCGAGCACACCATGAGCCTCAGGCCCGGCGACAAATCGGTGCTGGAGCCCAACATGACCCTGCACCTGATCGCCGGCATCTGGATGGACGATTGGGGCATCGAGATCAGCGAGTGCTTCCAGGTCACGCCCTCAGGGGCGAAGCCCTTCTGCAACATGCCACGCGCGCTGACGGTGAAGGCATAAAGAAGAAGATGACGGCGGCGAGCCAGTCTTAGGGTTCGCCGCCGATCAATCTTGCCGCCATTGCGGCATAGCTGCGCGCGGCGATGACAAGCTGGTCGATGGGCACATATTCGTCCGGCCGATGGGCCTGGTTGGTGATGCTTCCAGGGCCCATCAGCACAGTCGGAATGCCGGCATCGCGCATCAGATAGCCGCCATCGCAGGCGGCAGCCCAGCCGCCAACACCGAGTTGCGGACCGCCGCAATCCTCCGTCGCCTGCTTGACCGCGTCGATCAGCGCATGGCCCAGGGGCAGCTCAAGCGCCGGCATCTCCATGCGCAGATGCTCATGGCGCGACGTGCCTTCCGGCATATGGACGTTGCGGTCGAGCGATGCGCTTAACGCCGCCAGCGCGGTCTCTCCGGTCTCATCGGGCAGCAGGCGGCGATCGATCCAGAAGTGACAGGAATCGGGGACGGCCGAGACACCGGTTCCGCCCTGGATCGTGCCCACGCTGCAGGAAGGCGAACCGAGCAGCGGGTGCTTGCGGTGCTGTAATTCCTTGTGATGGGCCTCGACCCCGGCAACCGCCCGCATGGCGCCATAAATTGCACTGGCACCACGATCGGGAAAGCCGGCATGGGCGGCGCGGCCCGCCACCTCGACCTCGAAATAGCAATTGCCCTTGGCCGCGCGGATGGTCTGCAGTTCCGTTGGCTCGCCGATCACCGCCCAATCGGCCTTGAGGCCGGCCTTGATGGCGGCCCTGGTGCCGATCCCCGTCTCCTCTTCATCCACGCAGGCCGCAAACAGTACACGCCCGCGCGGGCGCGTCATGCGACGCTTAAGCGCCACCATGGCGATCGCCATGCCGGCGAGCCCCGCCTTCATGTCGCAGGAGCCACGGCCATAGAGCTTGCCGTTGTCGAGCTCGCCGCCGAACGGATCGCGCGTCCAGCCATTGCCGATGGGCACCGTATCGCTATGGCCGGTCAGCAGCAGCGTCGGCCCCTCATCGGCGCCCCAGAGGCAGGTCAGGTTCGGCCGGCCAGGCGCTGCCTCGTCAATTTCCACGGGCAAGCCGTGATCGACGAGGAAATTCGCCAGCAGTTCGACGACCGACTTCTCCTCGCCGCTGACGCTGGGCTTGCGGATCATCTCCGCCGTGAGGCGGATGACCTGTTCCTCGTCGAGATCGCCGACGACACGGTTTTCAACACTGCTCAGCATGCTAATCCCCGTCGAGCGCGCCGACCGCGACCAAGGCGCGTTCAAGCGCGGCAACAAAGCCGGCAAGATCGGCATCCGTCATGGGCGTGGAAAGACAGCCCATGCCGCGCGGCGAAAGCAGCACGCCCTCGTTCAG
>DASXQK010000324.1:0-12952 GCA_036493015.1 Dongiaceae bacterium
CGGTGATCGCCCAGGTCCACGGCATTGCCACGGCCGCGGGCTGCCAGCTTGTCGCGACCTGTGATCTTGCGGTGGCCGCGGCGGAGGCTCGCTTCGCCACGCCCGGCGTGAATATCGGCTTGTTCTGCTCCACACCCATGGTGGCGCTCTCCCGCGCCGTGCCGAACAAACAGGCGATGGAGATGCTGCTGACCGGCGACATGATCTCGGCTTCCCGAGCGCGCGAGATCGGCCTCATCAACCGCGTGGTGCCGGCAAACGAACTTGCCTCGGCCACAATGGCGCTCGCTCGCCAGATCGCCGGCAAGTCGCCATTGGTGGTCAAGATCGGCAAGGAAGCCTTCTATGCCCAGAAGGAGATGGGCCTGGCCGAAGCCTATGATTACGCCAGCGACGTCATGACCACGAACATGATGGCCCGAGACGCCGCCGAAGGCATCAACGCCTTCATCGAGAAACGCCCGCCGGTCTGGCGCGGCGAGTAAACGTCCGAATTTCCTCATGCTGAGCTTGTCGAAGCATGAGGCCGTTTGGGCCTCACCCTTCGACGGGCTCAGATGAGAACATCTGTGGTGCACAGGGTGAGGTTAGGTGAACGAGCAATACGCTGACGACCTGCTGCGGCATGTCCTCACCAGCGTGAAGACCATCGCGATGGTGGGTGCCAGCGCCAATCCCGTGCGGCCTTCGAACGGCGTGATGCGCTTCCTGCAAAGCCACGGCTATCGCGTGATTCCGGTCAACCCGAACCTTGCCGGCCCCACGCTGAACGGCGAACGCGTCTACAAGAAGCTCGCCGATATCGGCGAGCCGGTCGACATGGTCGACGTCTTTCGCAACTCGGAAGCAGCGGGCACCGTCGCCGACGAGGCGGTTGCCATCGGTGCCAAGGTATTATGGACGCAGCTTGGCGTGATCAACCAAGCTAGTGCGACCCGCGCCCGCAAGGCCGGGCTCACGGTAATCATGAACCGCTGCCCCGCGATCGAGATACCGAGGTTGCTCGGTGCATCCAGCCCGCGCGGCTGACTACGAAATCGGCGCGGCCTTGGCCGGTTTTTCGGAAGCCGCCAGAAGCAAGGTGACGGCCGGCGCCGTGACGGCGACGAAACGCCCGGCTTTGCGCAGGATGGCGCGCCGGCCTTCGAGGCGAGTAGCTTCCTGCTCATCGTTGTGCTCAAGCTTGACGTTTGGCATGAGGACCCCCCGATTACGGATAAGCGGATTCCTCATACCATATGGTTACACTCAAAACTACTACTCGGCGGCGGAAACCTTGGTTTCGCCCCGGGCTGCGGCCATGAAATTGCGGTAGAGTCGGCGCGCATCGCGATTCATCGCCGCCATTTCCTTCTCCGCCGCTGCCTTGAGCCGCGGCATGGAGCCCTTGCCCAGCGCGTTATCCAGGGAACAGGCATAGGCGGGGATCTCCGCCCATTCCGCCACGGTCTGCGGCAACAATTCGCAATGATACTGCATGCCATAAGCGAACTTGCCCACGCGCATGGCCTGAACGGCGCATAGCGGCGATTGCGCCAGCACGGCCGCACCCGCCGGCGGCGTCTGCACCTCCGCGCCATGCCATTGCAATGCCTTGAAGCGATCGGCGATGCCGGCGAAGAAAGGATCGGCCCGGCCTGCCTTGGTCAACGCCACATCCAGCACGCCCACTTCGGCCTGGGGCGTCTTGCCGACCTTGCCGCCCAGGGAAGCGGCAAGCAGCTGATGGCCCAGACACACGCCGAAATACGGCATGCCGCGATCGATCACCGCTTCGCGGATCGCGCGCTTCTCCGCCACCAGCCAAGGATTTTCTGATTCCTGCCAGACATCCATCGGCCCGCCCATCACCCAGAGCTGGTCATAGCCCGCAAGCGAGGGGATCGCCTCGCCCGCATCGAGCTCGACAGCATCCCAGGGAATTCCGTCTTCCTTCAAAAACTCGCGGAAGATTCCGGGATGTTCGACGGCGACATGCTGAAAAACGAGGATGCGCATGCGCGAAGCTTGCCACGCCCGTTGCGGCGCGGTCGAGCGATTCTGTGTACCAATTTCGAACCGGCCAATTCAAATCGGCCAATTCAAACCGGCCAATTTCAGACCTTAGCGCCAGGCCGCCTTCGGATTGTTCAGCACCGCGGGCGTCAGCGCCAGGCAATAGCTGCCGGCCTTCCACAGCGCTCTGCAGGCGTCACCCGCCTGGCCCGCCGTCAGCCCGACGATCACCGCGCGATAGGATTTCACCTCCTGGTATTGGCGCAGCACCACGCTGGGGCGGCCGGCGCGCAGGCTCGGCGGTATCTGTTTCAGGGATTTCGAGAGCAGCGCCTGGGTCGGTGCCTTCTGAGGATATCCACCGAAGACGATGCCCCAGCCCGGCAGACGGCCGGCAATCTCGCCATCGGGGCGCAGCGACCAGCCCTGCGCGCAGCTCTCCGCCGAGAGTTGTTGCGGCGGCGAACCGGCGGCGATCTTTGCCATCTGGTCCAGGGTCAATGGATCCTCATCGGTCTCGGTGGCAAAGCCCGCATCCAGCAGATCGGTCATCTGACGATAACGCTGGTCGCTGGTGAGGCCACCCAGCACCACGCCGATGACGCGTCGCCCGTCGCGCACCGCGGAGGCAACCAGATTATAGCCCGAGCCGCAGGTGAAGCCGGTCTTCAGCCCATCGGACCCGGGATAGATGTTCAGGATCGCGTTGATGGTGGGCAGATTCTCGCCCCGATGGTTCACGCCATGGGCCGAGAAAAACTTGTAGTACTGCGGAAAATCCCTGAACAGCGAGAGCGCCAGCACCGCCATGTCGCGCGCGGTCGTCGTCTGCTCCGGATCGGGCAGGCCGCTGGCATTGCGGAACACGCTGCCGGTCATGCCCAGGCTGTGCGCCGTCGTGGTCATGCGCTGGGCGAAGCTGGTCTCATCGCCGCCGATGCGCTCGGCCAGCACCACCACCGCGTCATTGGCGGAGCGGGTGATGGTAGCGAGGATAGCCTGCTCCACCGTGATCTTTTCGCCTTTGGAGAGGCCGAGTTCGGAGGGCGGCATTGCGGCTGCATAGCCCGACACCGTCAGCACGTCGGTCAGTTTCAGATGCCCCGCCGCCAGTTCCTGGAATGTAATGTAAAGCGTCATCAGCTTGGTCAGCGAGGCCGGCCGCCACAGCGCGGTGGCTTGTGCGGATTTCAGCACCGCCGCCGTCGAGGCGTCGATGACGATGGTGGCGCTGGGTGCGGCGGTGGGCGCCGGCCATGCCGGCCCGGCCGTTGGCACGGGCAGCATCGCCAGCATGCCGCCCAACAGCAAAACGAGGCCGGGAAGACGAGACATCGGCCAGCTAATTTAGGCTGGGTCGCCGGCCAATCCAGGGTTGTGCCGTCTCAATCTGTGCAGACAAGCGCAGCAGCAGCGCTTCATTGCCGAAATCGGCGCCGATCTGTACCCCCACCGGCAGCCCGTCCGTTGTCCAATGCAGCGGCAGCGAGGCCGCCGGCCCGCCGCTCAAATTGAACTGCGCGGTGAAGCAGACATAGTCGAACAGCTTGTTGAAATAGGCGTCGAGATTGTTGCCCATCATGTCGATGGCGCCCAGCGGCAAGGGCGGGCCGGCCACTACCGGGGACAGCAGGATGTCGTATTTGCGGAAGAATTCGCCGTATTGCCGGCCGATGCGATGGACGATGAGGATCGCGGCGGCGTAATCCGCCGCACTGTAGCGCCGCCCCTCGGCAGCCCAGAGCGCGGTGATATTCTCGACATCGCCCTGGCGCAGGTCCTTGCGGCCCAGCGCCTTCAGCCGATAGCCGACACCAGCGGCAAGATTGGCGCCGATGATGACGCGCAGCGCGTGCAACGCCGCCTGGGAATCGATGACGGGTGCTGCTTCTTCTATTTTGTGGCCAAGGCCGGCCAGCATTTTTGCGGCATTCTCGGCGGCGGTTCGGCATTCCGCATCGATCGACTGGCCCGCTGGATGTTTCGTGGTCAGCGCGATGCGGAGCTGGCCGGGCGATGCGCCAACCTCCTTGAGGAAGGATCCAGCCGGCGCCGGCGGCGCCCAATAGGGGTCGCCAACTGCAGGACCGCTGGTGGCATCGAGCAATGCAGCGGTATCGCGCACCGTGCGCGTTACCGCATGGCCGACAGCAAGGCCGCTCCATCCCTCGCCCACATCGGGGCCGGCCGGGTTGCGCCCGCGCGTAGGCTTCAAGCCGAACAGCCCGCAATGCGCCGCGGGAATGCGGATCGAGCCGCCGCCATCGGTCGCATGCGCACCCGGCACCATGCCGGCAGCAACCGCCGCGGACGCGCCGCCGCTGGAGCCGCCGGCGCTGTGCTGCAGGTTCCAGGGATTGCGCGTCGGGCCAAAGCGCACCGGCTCGGTCGTGCAGGCAAGACCGAATTCCGGCGTGTTGCTGCGCCCGGCGATCACCACGCCCGCGGCCTTCAGCCGCTCGGTCAGCGTGCCGTCATGATCGGCGACGAAACCGTCGAACAGGCGGCTGCCGTTCGAAACGGCGACGCCGGCATAGGGCTGGTAGAGATCCTTCAGCAGATAGGGTGCACCAGAAAGCGCTCCTGCCGGCAAGCCGCGGTTGATCTGGATGCGGGCCTCGTCATCCATGCGCTGGACCACTGCGTTGATCCGCGGGTTCCAGCGCTCGATGCGTTCAATGGCGGCCGCCAGCACTTCGCTGGCGGTCACCGCGCGCCGCTGGATCAACTCGGCCAGCCCCATCATGTCGAAGCTCTCGTAATCGCGGAATGCCATGGTCGATCCTCTGGCGCTTTAAATCCGAAGCTTGGAGCTGAGCCTAAAATATAAACAGGCCTATGGGAAACATGCCGTTGGGAAATATGCCGTGCCGCCCATCATAGGCAGCCGGACGCGGCAGATGCGACCTGATAGGCTTTATGCCATCAGCGGGGGCGTGGGTGAGCGAGGACGTACAAACAGAAGAAGCAAGGGATGAAGCGAAGGCGCAGCCGCGCTCCTCCCGGGCGGCGCGCGCGGCCGCATTCGATTTTCTCTGCCGCTCGCTTTCCGGCCGTGCCGGTCCCGCCGACACAGCGGAGCTCGATTGGGTGGCCCTGGTGGAACAGGCCAATCGCGAACGCGTGGTGACCAATCTCTATGCCGCTTTTGAACAGCATGGCTGGCCCGCCGGCGCGCCATCCGATCTGCGCGAGTACCTGATGCTGGTCCACGAGGCCAATGCGGCGCAGAACCGTGTCATCCGCCGCCAGGCGATCGAGACGGCGGAGATTCTTAACCGGGCGGGCGCTTCCTTCGTCTTCCTCAAGGGCGCCAACTGGCTGCTTGAGGTATCGGAAGCCAAGATCGGCGAGCGCTGGCTGGCGGATATCGATCTCGCCATAACGCCGCGCGATTGGGCAGGCGGGCTTGCCGCGATCGAGGCCGCGGGCTTTCGCCCGGTCGTGGATCCGGCGATGTATCGCCGGCATTTCCATCATGTGCCGCTGGCGCGGCCGGGCGATGCGGTGACGATTGAACTGCATCGCCATCTCGGCTGGCAGCGCCATCTGCTCACGACCGATGAGGTCGCGGGTGCTGCCAGGCATGCCGGCGCCGTCGCCCTCAGCAGCCCGGCGCACCGTTTCATTTATGGCAGCCTGCATGCACAGCTGCAGAACATGGAATACGCCGCGGGCAATTTCAGCCTGCGCGATCTGTGCGACATCCTGTATCTCGCAAAGACCCAGAAAGACAGTCTGGACTGGCAGGCTATCGCCAGTTTTGCTCGCGCGCGCGGCGTCTTTCGCTATCTCGCTGCCTCACTGCATCTCGCCCACCGGCTGCTGGGTATGGACATCCCCCAGCCTTTCGCCGACAACCCGCGGGCGCGCCGCCACGCCACGCGCTGCCTGCTGCAGCATCGCGGCAATCTGCGGCCGCGGCTGACAAGCATCGCCGTCAGATTCGCCTCGTTGATGGATAGCCGGCGCCTGGCCTATGAGCTTAATTGCGAACAGGCGCCCTGGGTGGTTCGCCAGCCGCTGATCGCCGGCGGTAGAATCGCTTCCGCGGCGCGGCGAATCTTTCACGGCCGGGTTGAAGCCGCACCGCCGCCCGAGGCCTAGCGGGCCGGGCTAGTTCCCTTTGGCCGCCAGGTTATCCAGCAGCGCCAGAGCCGTGGGTAGCTCGGAGAGTTTGAGATCGAAGAAACTGAGCCCGCTCGCCCATTCGACCAGCTGGGCTGCATCCTTCTCCGTCAACCGCCGCGGGATGGAAACGCATTCGGCCAGCAGGCGTTGCAGCCCGGTACTCGCAGAAAGCGGCATCAGGCTGGTTTCGCTCTCTCTTGCATATCGGGGAAAGACGACATGGGTTGCCCGGTAGCGATCCACCGTGCGGCCCACCGGCGGCAAATAGCGTACCGTTCGGCCGGCACGCTGATGCACAGGCTGCGCCATCAGCGCGGGAGTTAGCGATGCCAGCACCGGCCAGCTTCCCTCCTTGATGCAGGCCGACATCGGTGCGACCCGCAGCGTGTCGGCAGCATTATCCAGCAGGCTGATCTCATCGCTTCCAAAATTCCAACCGGCCAGGTTGAGGGCGGCGCTCAGCGTGGTCTTGCCGCTGCCCGAGGGCGCCGGCAGCAACAATCCGCAATCGCCTTTAGCCAGCGCGCCGCCATGCAGCGAGAGAAGATGCGGCGTCGCATCGATCGCGGTGAGCATCAGCGCGCTCTCGATCTTTTCCATCAACCCCGAGAGATCGGCTGTAACACCCACCAGCCCCATGCCGCGGGCAACCAGATAGCGTTCGCCGACACCGATAACCGTGATTTCGACATCGGCAGGTCGTTGATGGGCTTGGGCATCGGTTTCGGCATCGCGATCGGCAAGGCGCGCCAGCATGCTGTCGGCACTGGCCAGCGGTGCCTCGCTGGTAAAGCCGATGCGAAAACGGGTATCGAACAACCGATAGAAGCGATGGACGACACAATCCGGGATGCGCTCCAGGCGCTGGCCTTCGCGCAAACCTTCGTCGAAGGGCGGTACGTCACGCTGGCGCGGCGGTGATCCGGCGAGAAACCCTTCCGCCTCGAACAGCGCCAGGGATTGCCGCCACCACGACTGGGCATCGCCAGGCGGCGCGCCGGCTCTCACTAGCTCCTCAAGAATGGTCGCCTCGCCCAGCCCCTCGGAGAGGGCGAGCCAGCAAAGCGCGGCCGTGGAATTCAGATCGTAGAAACGCTGCGCCGGCTCGCAGAACAGGACACCGCCGGCATCCAGCGCAAAGAAATGCACGCCCGGCGCCGGGATGGCCTTCGGCTGAAAAGGACGCAACTGACTGTGCTGGTGAGTGTCGGACAGGATCGGGACTATCGCAATTTGTGGCGGGACTGAATGCGACGATAGGCCAATAGACCTGTTCCGGCAAAGGGCGGCGTTGGGGCACCCTGGGGCCGGCCTAAGTGCTCTGCTGTGGCGAACTGCCGCTTGTGTGATGCATGCCCCGGGCTCATGGTCGCGCCCTCTGCCGAACCCGTCGCCTGCCACGCCCCGCCTGGCAAGATTGGGAGCCCGCAAATGGATCTCTTCGAATACGCATTACGCGCCTACAACCTGCTGCTCGATCTGGTGCTACTGATTCTCAGCCCCTTCGTCGGACCGCTGCGCTATCTGGCGATCGGGGGCGTCGTGCTGCTGGTGGTGTTCGGCTGGCTGCTGCTCGTCTCGATGCGCCGCCGGCACAGGAAGGGGCCACGCCCGACGCCCTAAAACAAGCCGCGCTCCCGCCACCCCTAGCGGGCCAGCGGAAGCGCGCCTGTCGTATTATCCAGCTAGCTTACCTCGCCTCCAAGTTTAGTGGACGTGGACCGAGAAACCGAAGGACGGGCCAACGTAAGGCGCCGGCGCCGGAGCATAATAAGCCGGCGGCGGGTAATAGACCGGCGGCGGCGAGTAGTAGTAGCCCGGCGTGGTCACATAGAAGCCGCCACCTACCCGATTGTTGGACCAATGACGATGATCCCAATCGCCGTGATGCCAGCTGCGATAGCGCCAGTCATCTGAGGCGTTTGCCGAAGACAGCGGCGCCACGCAGGCCATGAAGGCCACACCCAGACCAAAGGCGGCGGCTGCGATACGCGGCAAATACCGGTTGAATCGAGCCATGATATTCCTCCTGTTCTTGCGCCGCGGGCGGGCCTTTGATCGGCAACTAGGCCCGCGGCTCCATCAACAAAAGAACCCCGGGGGCCTGCCATCGTTCCGCTGTTTTCGCCCATCGCTAAGGGCGAAGGCTGGGAATAAATGTGGCGGAACCATGAAACATGCGGCGTGACTCGGTCGTTTCTGCAATCCCGCGAGATGGTCCGTTTCCTGTCCTAACTTGTCGATGTAGCGGGCCCGCTATAACGTGCGCTGACGCCGGCCCCCTGGTCGTAGCTTCCAGGAAAGGAACCATCCGATGAAAATCAGCGCACGCAATTCATTGAAGGGAAAAATCACCACCATCAAGAAGGGCGCCGTCATGGCCCAGATCACCGTCGATATCGGCAACGGCAATCAGATCGTCTCCGCCATCTTCGTGGATTCGGTCGAGGATCTGAAGCTGAAGGTGGGCGACAGCGTTTTCGCGGTGATCAAATCGACTGATGTGATGATTGCCACCGCGTGAGCGGCCAGTTGGCGTGACCAGTTTGGCAGCATCGTCCACCTACCGCGCCACCGATGGCGCGGCGTATGAACGGTTCCTCGGGCGTTGGACCCAGCGGCTGGCGCCGGCCTTCCGCGATTTCGCCCGCCTGCCGCCTTCTGGTGCCGCGCTCGAGGTCGGTTGTGGCACCGGCAGCCTTGCCTTGGCCCTGGCCGAGAAGCGCGACCAGCCGGTTAGTGCCATCGATATTGCCGAGCCCTATATCGCCTACGCCAGGGCCCGGCACGGCGCCGATCGCATCGCGTTCGAACAGGGCGATGCCTGTCACTTGCGTTTCGCCGATGGCAGCTTTGCAGGATGCCTGACCCAGCTCGTATTGAATTTTGTACCCGATGCGCTTGCCGCGGTCAGCGAGATGAAGCGCGTGACGGTCCGCCACGGCGTGGTGGCGGGTGCGATCTGGGATTTTCGCGGCGGGCTGGTCTATCAGCGGATTTTCTGGGACAGCGCCGCTGGCATTGACCCCGCCGCCGCGCTCACACGCGACAAGCTGTTTTCCCATCCGCTGGCGCAGGCAAGCGGCTTGCTCGATCTCTGGCAGAAGGCGGGGCTGGCCGATATCGAGCTCGGCTCGCTCACCATCCGCATGGACTATGCGAGTTTTGCCGATTACTGGGACCCGCTCCTGACCGGCCAAGGGCCGGTCGGCAATTACGCCCAAGGACTCGCGCCTAGCTTGCGCGAGCGGGTCAAGGCCCAGGTCCAGGAAGCCTATCTCAGCGGCGCATCCGACGGCCCTCGTTCCATGACCGCTACGGCCTGGGCGGTGCGCGGAACCGTGCCCTAAGCGAGCGCTTCGGGGCCAAGGCCAACCGCCTGGCTCCGGCCTCCGTCAGCCGTCGCAGGCAGCGTTGTCGTGGACCCGGGTTGCTTGAACCTGATCCGATCTGGCTTTAGCACCGCTCCGCCTCCACCGCGTCGGCAAGTTCCTTCAGCGAGGCGAAATGAAAATGCGGCGTGGCAAGCTTGGCCACGGCCGGTGAACCGCCGAAGCCCTCTTGTCCGCGCCGGCGCTCGAGCCAGCAGGTGGCATAGCCCAGCGACAGCGCCACGCCGATATCGTGGTGCTGGCTCTGCGCCACATGAAGGATATCCGACTGCTGAAAACCCAGCGCCGATTGCCGCCCCTTGTTGAAGTAAAAGAAACCCGGCTCCGGCTTGGCGCAACCGGTGTCGTCGCTGGTAACGCTGTCGTGGAAGGGATTGTCCAGCACCGCCGAATACGCCGAAAACGCCGTGCGGTCGGCGTTGGTCATGGCGACCAGACGGTAGTTGCGGCGCAGACGCCGCAGCGCCTCAGCCGAATCATCAAAGGCGGACAAGCGCAGCATGGCGAGTTGGAACGCGTCTGCCGCTTCGGCGTCGTTGCGAATTCTCATCTCGCCCGCAAGATGGCGATAGACATCCTTCATCGCCTCCGACGTGCGGCCGTGGAATTTGTCGCGCCCGCGCTTGTAAGGTTCGAAAATCTCCTCATCGCTCGCGGCCGCCGCCTTGGAGCCGCCAAGGGTGCGCACGGCCTGCAACACGCCGGTTTCGAAATCGATCGCCGTGCCGACCACATCGAAGGTCATCACCTTGAAATCGCCCAATCGCATCGCGGCCTCCTATCGATTGTTGATCGCGCGCCAGAGCTTTTCCGGCGTCAGCGGCATCTGCAATTTATAGGCCCGCTCGGGATAGCCGGCCCGGACAATCGCGTCGACGGCGGCGTTCATCAGCGCCGGTGTCGCGCCGATCGTACCCAGCTCACCAACGCCCTTGGCGCCCAGCGGATTATTGTGGCAGGGCACCGACTGGTCGAGCACATGATGAAATGCGCCCACATCGCCCGCGCGCGGCATGGTGTAATCCATAAAGCTGCCGGTGATGAGCTGGCCGCTATCGTCATAGACGATCTGCTCCTGCAGGGTCTGGCCGATGCCCTGGACCGCACCGCCATCGAGCTGGCCGCGAACGATCAGCGGGTTGACCACCTTGCCGATATCGTTCACCGAGACATAGGAGGCGATCCCGAGATGCCCCGTCTCGGGATCGATCTCCACCTCGCAGATATGACAGGCATTGGGCCAGCTCGGCCCGTCGACCTTGCCCATCATGTCGATATAGATGCGCCGGTCCGGCTGGGCATCGGCAAGCGCGAACAGGCCGATCTCGCGGTCCGTACCGGCAATGCGGAAGATGCCTTCGCGATATTCGATATCGGCCGATGAGGTTTCCAGCGCGTCTGCCGCAAGATCGCGTGCGGTTGCGATCGTCTTCTCGGAAGCCTGGCGAATGGCCGAGCCGGCGGTGAAGAGCGAGCGCGAGGCGGCGCTGCCGAAGCCGGAGCCCCGATCGGAATCGCCCTGGACGATGCGGATCTTCTCGATCGGCACGCCGAAGACATCGACCACCAGCTGGGCAAAGGACGTGGCAATCCCCTGCCCCATCGGCATGGTTGTCGAATAGATCTCGATTTCGCCCGTGCCCATGACAGCGACGGTCGCGCGTTCCTCGAAAATATTAGCGCCGGTCCATTCGAGGAAAGAAGCAACACCGCGGCCGCGCAGCTTGCGACGGCCACGCGATTCCGCCTCACGCGCGGCGAATCCGGCCCAGTCCGCCAGCGCCACCGCCTGATCGATGATCCTGGCGAAATCGCCATCGTCATAGGTCTGATCCATGATGTTGGTGTAGGGCATCTGTGCGCGGTGAATGAGATTGCGCCGGCGGATCTCGATCGGATCGAGGCCGAGCTTGATGGCGGCGGCATCGAACATGCGCTCGATGAGATATATCGCTTCCGGCCGCCCGGCGCCGCGATAGGCGGAGGTGGGCACCGCGTTGGTCAGCACCGCGGTGAATTCCAGATCGATGGTGCGGATATCGTAGATGCTGGTGGCGACCCAGGGGCCGATCAGCAGCTGGATGACGATGCCGGCACGGCCGGCATAGGCCCCCATGTCGCATAGCGAGCGGACGCGATAGGCAAGCACCTTGCCTTCGCCATCCAGGGCCAGCTCGGCCCGGCTCTCGGTGCCACGGCCGTGAAAGGCGGACAAGAACTCCTCGATGCGCTCGGCGGCCCATTTGACCGGGCGCTTCAGCAGACGCGAGGCAAAGGCGGCAACGATGTCTTCGGGATAAAGCCCGGTCTTCACGCCGAAGCCGCCGCCCACATCCCCGACGACGACGCGGATATCCGCCGGCGGAATTTCCAGTGCCGCGGCCAGCGCATCGCGCGCGCTCGACGGCATCTGGCTGGAGAGATGCAGGGTAAGTCGGCCACTGGCCGTGTCATGGCTCGCCAGCGTGCTGCGCGGCTCCATCGGTGTGGGTGCCAGGCGCTGGTTCACCAGATGCAAGCTCACCACATGGGCGGCGGCCTCGAAGGCGGCCTCGGCTGCCGCGGCATCGCCGAAGTGCGACCGCGCCACGATGTTGCCCGTTGCGGCAGGCCAGATTTGCGGCGCGTTCGGTGCGACGGCTTCGGCCAGACCGGTCACCGCCGGCAGTTCCTCATAGTCGACGGTGATCGCCTCCAGCGCATCCTTGGCCTGCGCTCGGGTTTCGGCGATGACCGCAGCCACTGCCTCGCCCACGAAACGCACGCGCTCCAGCGCCAGCGCCGGACGGAAGGGCGTCGCGGCTTCGCCACCGTCCGGGTGCTTGAATGCCGAGGTAACGGCCTGCGGCTTGACCCCGGCCGCCTGCAAATCGGCGCCGGTCAGAACCGCGACGACACCGGGCATCGCCCGCGCTGCGCCGGCATCGATGCCGGTGAGCTTCGCATGGGCATGGGGCGAGCGCAGGAAGCAGAGATGCAGCTGTCCCGGCAGCGACACATCATCGGTGAAGCGCCCGGCACCCAGCAGCAAGGCACGATCCTCGATACGTCGAACTTCACGGCCGCTGCCGAAACGGCCCGCCGCTGTTTCATCCGCCATGGCTGCTGATCTCGGTCTCAAGCTGGTATGACGCCCTGTGAATATCCGCCCGGGCGTCCACCTACCAGCGGAAAATCAGCAGGCGCTCATGCTTCGGCGGCGTGGCTTCTACCTCGCCCCGTCGAGCGGCGATTGACGCAGTTCAACCAGCAGGGATTCATCCCCGCTTTTCCTGCGCCAACCATCGAACCAGACGACCTGTTCCAGCGGCAGGCGCGGCAACCACCCGGCGCTCTCCAGTTCCGGTTTCTCCGGGAAGTGGCTGACATGGCCAAGGCAGAGATAGGCGATGGGCTCGATTCCCGCGGGAATGCCGAGTGCCGACCGCAGATCG
>DASXQK010000325.1:0-6341 GCA_036493015.1 Dongiaceae bacterium
CGCTGCCCATATTCGACGAAATGAATCCGCAATTCGATGTGCTGCTGAAGCCGCAACGGACTGCGGGCTAGGACTCCCTCTCCCGCAAGGCGGGAGAGGGTCGGGGTTGAGGGTGTTTTGCGACACCGATCAGAAATCCTGCAACCCCTACCCCCTCACCTTGATCCTCTCCCCGATGAAAAACGGGAGAGAGGAGAAAATAGGGTGCTGCTGAAGCCGCCGCGGGCTGCGGGCTAACGGCAGCTTGCTTCGCCACGAGGCGGGCGGCAAAGATAGCGGGTCATGATCATCCTCGCCCTCGGCCTGCTGCTTGCCCTGCTGATACTGCTGGCCGCGGTTCTGCTTGAGATAAGGCGCTGGTCAGTGGGCCGCGCCGTACCGGTCGACTGGAGTGCCGGCATCCGGCATCTGCCTCAGGCATATCTCCACGACGTCCACAACGCGGTTTCACGCGAGCGCCATGCCGGGCTGATGCATGCGATGACGGCAGGCGGCCTGGTCGCCACCCTGATCATGCTGGTGTTGATGGGCTGGCTCGGCTGGCGCGGTGTGGTGTCGGGCGCGCTGTTGCTCGCCAGCCTGGTCGCCATGATCGGCGGCAGTTTCCTTGTCGCCCGCCGGCGCTGGCCGCATCGTCAGGCCCGATTTTCCGGCGGCCGGTTTCAGCTGTTGCCGGCGCTGTTCCTGTTCTTCGGTTTCTCCGCCGCCATCATCGGCTTCGGCGAGGTCGGATGGGTGAGTGGCGAGGCGCCGGGTCAGGTATTGACCGCCGTGGCGCTGGCGCTGCTGGCAACCCAGCTCGCCTGGGGGCCGCTGAAGCACATCCTGGCCGGCACCGTGAACCTGATCTCCCATCCGCGTCCGGCGCGGTTCGGTGCGGCGGTCGCCGTTGCCGATCTGCGTCCGCTGGATCTGGGGAGCGAGCGACTGGGCGCAGCATCGATCAGCGACTTCGCCTGGAACCGGCTCGCTTCTTTCGACGCCTGCATCCAGTGCGGCCGCTGCGAAGCCGCCTGCCCGGCTTTCGCCGCGGGCCAGCCGCTGAATCCCAAGGCGCTGATCCAGGATTTCGTCGCCGCCATGCCGGGCTTCGCGGCCGAACCCTATAGCGGCTCGCCCCACCCGCCGCGCAGCGCGGAGAGCGGCGGGACAATCATCCATTTGGGTAAGGGCGGGCGCGGCAGCGTGCACAGCGACACGATCTGGGCCTGTACCACCTGCCGCGCCTGCGTGCGCGAGTGTCCGATGATGATCGAGCATGTGGATGCAATCGTCGATCTGCGCCGTTATCAGACGCTGGAGAATGGCGCCACGGCGGGCAAGGCTGCCGCGGCACTTGGCGAACTCAAGGCCGCCGACAATCCCGGCGGGCGCGATCTGGCAACCCGCCTCGATTGGTCCAGCGATCTCGATCTTCCGCTCCTCTCGAAGATAACGAGCACCGACGTATTGCTCTGGCTGGGCGATGGCGCCTTCGATCTGCGCAACCAACGCACCCTGCGCTCGCTCGTGCGCCTGCTGCGCCAAGGCGGAATCAATTTTGGCGTGCTGGGCGCGCAAGAGCTCGATTGCGGCGATCTCGCCCGGCGGCTGGGCGATGAAGCAACCTTTCAGGATCTTGCAAAACGCAACATCGCCACGCTGGCAAAATACCGCTTCGCGCGCATCGTGACAGCCGATCCCCATGTGCTGCATTGCCTGAAGAATGAATACCCGGCCTTCGGCGGACGCTATGAGGTGCTGCATCACAGCACGTTGTTGTCTCAGTTGCTTGATACCGGCAGGATCGTACCGGCGAAGAAGCTGGGCGGCAGCGTCACCTACCACGATCCCTGCTATCTCGGCCGCTACAATGGCGAGTTCGACGCCCCGCGCCGCCTGCTCGATCGCCTCGGCATCGAGCGGCGCGAGATGTCGCGCTCCGGGCCGCGCTCGTCATGCTGCGGCGGCGGTGGCGGTGCCCCGCTCAGCGACATCGCCGGCAAGCGGCGCATTCCTGATATCCGCATGGAGCATGCAAAAGAAACCGGTGCCGCGACGCTGGCGGTCGCCTGTCCCAATTGTGCTGTCATGCTGGAAGGCGTCATCGGTCCGCGACCTGTGGTGGCCGATATCGCCGAGTTGCTGGAGGCGGCGCTGTGAGCGGCGATAAACGCCCGCGGATCGAGCGGCGCCGCGTTGTCTCGCCACCGGGTACTCGTCCGCGCCGCGATCCGCGCGCCGAACGTCAGCCATTGGCAGCGGCATCCGCCGCGCAGGAGCCTTCCACCACCGGCCGCATCCGCCGCGATCCCCGCGCGGCTCGAGGGCCGGCAAAGCCGCCCGCGGCGATGGATCAACCGGCGCCAAAACCAGCGGCGCAGACCATCGTCGTCGATGATCCCGCCTGCCTGATCCTCGCCGTGCCGGATTTCGAGGATGGCCGCCTCAGCAGCCATGACCGCGACCTGCTGGGTGCGGCGCGGATGCTGGCCGACGCGGGTAAAGGAGCTGTCGTGGCGCTGATGCCAAATGCCGGCAAGGAAGACATCGCGACCGCCGGCGCCGATCGAGCGATTGCGGCTGACATGTCCGGCTACGCGCCGGAAACCAAAGCGGCCCTGGTGCTCGCCTGCATCGAAGCGCTTCAGCCCCGCCACATCCTGTTCTGCGAGACACCTGCCGGCGGCGGCGATGTCGGGCGGCGCGTTGCCGCAGCGCTGGGCGAGATACCGGCGCCGCACGTGATGCGGCTCTCTGCCGGCGAGGCGGCAAGCCGTGGCAATGGCGGGCGCAGCGACTATCTGCAGCCACCGCCGCGCCTGCTGTTCGTCGCAGCCGAAACGGCCGATCCGCCCGGCGAGGCTCGGCGCGAAGCGAGAGCGCTGCCAGTGCCAAAAGTTGCAGCCGTGGACCTTCGCATCGAGGATCGCGGCATTGCCGCAACCGACCCAAATGCGGTGCCCCTGACCGAGGCCGATTTCATCGTCAGCGCGGGCAATGGCGTCACCGACTGGCCCGGGTTCCACGAGGTCGCCGCTGCCCTGGGGGCGGCGGAAGGCGGCAGCCGTGTTGTCTGCGATACGGGCCTGTTGCCGCGCGAACGCCAGGTGGGTGCTTCGGGCAGCCTGGTCGAGCCGCGCTGCTACCTCGCCTTCGGCATCGCCGGCGCGCCGCAGCATCTGCAGGGCATCCTGCGCTGCGAAAGGGTGTTGGCGGTGAACACCGACCTCCATGCCGAGATGGTGAAGCGTGCCGACCTCGCCATCATCGCCGATGCGCAAAGCGTGATGCCGGCGCTCGCCCGACTTGCCAGGGATCGTCGCCGTGGGCCTTGATATTGCAGTTCTTCTTTCCATTGGCAGGCATCCGGCCTCGGGCCGCAGCCGCCGCGCGGAAAACGACGCCCGGGCACTGGAGCTGGCGCTGAATCTGGGCGGGCGGATCCATGCGATTCACGCCGGCGACCCCGACGAGCCGGCGTTGCGCGATTATCTCGGCATGGGTCTTGAGACGCTGAGCGTCCTGCGCCAGCCGGCGGAATGCGATGTGGTGCCGGCGCTGGTCCGGCATCTGACCCTGATCAGGCCGACCCTCATTCTTACCGGATCGGCAGCAGAGCAAGGACCGGGAAGCGGCATGCTGCCTTACCTGCTTGCTCGCCAACTGGATCTGCCGCTGCTGCCGGCAACAGCTGGCCTTGCGCTCAATGGCGGCCTGCTCGATGCACTCCAGGCGCTGCCGCGCGGCCGGCGCCGGCAATTGCGCGCCGACCTGCCGGCAGTCGTGACGGTCGATCGCGCTGCACCTGCCGCCCGGCAAAGCGCCTATGCACAAGCGCGGCGTGGCGCTATCGACCTGATCGACATGGCGGCGGGGCCAATTATCCCAGCTGACGCTCGCGAAGTTGCGGCACGGCCGCGGCCGCGCCGGTTAAAGGTGATGAGCGCCGCCACAGCAGCGGAGCGCCTGCGCGCGGCAACGGAAATGCAGGCCGGCCGCGGCAAATTGATGGTCGATCCGCCGGCCGACGAAGCGGCCCGCGCCATCCTGGACTATCTCGTGTCCGAAGGCATTCTCATCGGCCGATAACCCGCCAAAGCAATTGGTTACGACAACCTGTCGCTTCTTTCTGCTTTTCCCCGCCAATGGGCCCTCGCACTGCCTCTTTCGAGGTAAGCCAGGGGCAATAGATTGCGACTAGAATAACGGGCGCGTCCGCGAGAGCGGGTGACGCTCATGACACAGTTTCCCGGGGGGAAAGCGATGACCACCACCACAGCAGATTCCGGCCGGAAGATGTTGCGCGACGTCGATTGGAAGCAGGTGGTGTTCATCTCCGCCGGTGTTCCTGCGCTCGTACTGTTTTCGATGGGCGGCATTTCCGCCACGGTAGGCTCGCCGGCCTGGCTGGTCTGGACGATTTCGGTGCTGTTCGGCTTTGCGCAATCCTTCATCTATGCGGAGATAGCCGGCCTGCATCCCTCCAAGACTGGCGGCACCGCCGTTCACGGCGCCACCGCCTGGATTCGCTATAGCCGCATCCTCGCCCCGCTTTCCCTCTGGGCGAACTGGCTTGCCTGGACGCCGGTGCTGGCGATCGGCGCCGGGCTGGGTGCGGGGTATTTGCTCTCGATCTTCTTCGATTCCGGCTCGGCCATCATGTCCTGGACGTTGCCGCTGCTCGATCTCGGCTTCATATCGGACGGTCTGTCGCTTCGCATCAATGCGACCTTCGTAATCGGCGTGGCGATCATGCTGGTCGTCTTCGTCATTCAGCATCGCGGCATCCTGCGCACGGCGCAGATCTCGACCATGCTGACGGTCGCTTCATTGCTCCCGCTGTTCGTCGTCTGCGTCATCCCGCTGCTGCAGGGCAGCGTGCATGCGGACAATTTCCAGCCCTTCACGCCGCTCGCCACCAACAATGGCCAGGTCGTGCCCGGGGTCTGGGACAAAGGCGGCTGGCTGCTCTTCCTCGGCGGTCTCTTCATCGCCGCCTGGTCGGCCTATGCCTTCGAAACGTCCGTCTGCTACATGAGCGAGTTCAAGAATCCCGGCCGCGACATGCCGCGGGCGATCATCGTCTCCGGCCTCATCTGCATCGTCGCCTATGTCGTCATTCCGGTGGTCTTCCAGGGCGTGCTGGGAACGCAGAAGATGCTTGATCCCGGCATCTATGACGGCTCCGGCATGGGCTTGGCGCTGGCCAGCATGCTGAATGCCGGCCCCACCATCACCAAGATCCTCGTGATCCTGCTGTTCTTCAGCCTCATCATGTCGATCATCACCGCCATGGCGGGATCCTCGCGCACGCTGAACCAGGGCGGACGCGATGGCTGGCTGCCAAAATATCTGAGTTACGTGAACGCCCATGGGGCACCGACGCGGGCGATGTGGACGGACTTCGCGTTCAATCTGATCCTGCTGTCGATGTCGAACTACCTGTTCGTCCTCGCCGTGTCGAACTGCAACTACCTGATCTTCAAGTTCCTCAATCTCAATGCCGGCTGGATCCACCGCCTCGACAATCCGGACGTCAAGCGGCCCTGGCGCTGCCCGACCCCGCTGCTCGTCCTCGGCACGTTCCTTGCTTATGTGAACGCCTTCCTGCTCGGCGCCGGCGCCGATGTCTGGGGCAAGGGAACGTTCATCTCCGGCTTCGTTTCTGCCGCGTTGATCATTCCCATCTTCGCCTTCCGGCATTACGTCACCGACAAGGGCGTGTTCCCGAAGAATATGAATCAGGACCTGCTGCTGCCCGGTCAGACCGAGCTGGGTCCGAAGCGCGCGGGGATGCTGCCCTATCTGGCCCTGGCAGGCGGCATTGCCTCCTGCCTTGCCGGCTACTTCATCTTCTGGGGATAGGCGGCAAGGGTTACTGCAACCGGTCCATGATCCTGTCGAGGCCTGCCTGGGCGCAGGCCTCGTCGACCTTGCCGTCCGGCGCGCCCGAGGCGGCGATGGCGCCGATCACCTCGCCCTTGATCCTGATGACCACGCCGCCGCCATCGAGCAGCATGTTGGGCATCTTGCTCAGGATGTTGACGACGACGGGATCGGTCTTGGCGCGCTCGACCACCGCTTCGGTGTTCGTGCGCATCGTGGCACTGGTATAGGCCTTGCTGAAGGCGCTATCGAGGGAATGGGGGCCCGATCCATCGCCGCGCAGCAGCGCCTGGCGCACGCCATCGGCATCCACCAGCACGGCTGTTTCAAAAAAACCTCTCTGGGCGCATGTTGCGACCGCCTGACCCACCGCCTCCAGTGCCAGAGCCGCCGGAATGCGATGCGTCGTTATGAGCTGCGACTGCGCGCCCGCCGGAGAATTGACGGCAATCAGCGAGGCGCAGGCGGCGATA
>DASXQK010000326.1:0-3380 GCA_036493015.1 Dongiaceae bacterium
CGCTGGAGGCCATGGCCGAGCAGGTCAGCCAATTGCAGCAGCGCCTGGCGGCGCTGGAGCATCAGTCGGACGAAGCGCAGCCAAACAAGATCGCAGACCACCACCCGACGTTACCCCATGTCGTCGTCGATAATGACCGGCCGGAAAAAGACCGGGCGGTCGCCGGCCGCAAATCGGACTGTTGAAGGAGCAATGCCGTGAAACTGAGCACCAAGGGCCGCTATGCGGTAATGGCGCTGGTCGATCTGGCGAGTCAGAGCGACGGACGCCCGGTAGCGCTGGCGGATATCGCCGAGCGCCAGGAGATTTCGCTTTCCTATCTGGAACAGCTTTTCGCGAAGCTTCGCCGTGGCGGGCTGGTGCGCAGCGTGCGCGGACCGGGCGGCGGATACCTGCTGGCACGCACCGCCGATGACACCCGCGTCTCGGATGCAATTCTCGCGGTGGACGAGCCGATCCGGGCCACGCGCTGCAAGAGCGGCTCCTCCGCCGGCTGCCGGGCAAACAAAAGCCGCTGCCTGACCCATGACCTTTGGGAAGAGTTGGGCAACCAGATTCATGTGTTCTTGAGCTCTGTCTCGCTGGCCGATGTCTGTAACCGGCGCATCCTCAATCACCGCCATGCCATGCTCGGCGAGAGCCATGCTGTGCCGGCGGCCAAGCCCGAGACGCCGGTCACCCCGGCGGCCGCGGCGGAGTGAAGCGAAACCGATGAGCAACGCCGTCTACATGGATTACAACGCCAGCGTGCCGATCCGCCCGGAAGCGGCGTCGGCGGTCGCGTCGGCGCTATCCGTCGGCGGCAATCCGTCCTCGGTGCATGGCCATGGCCGCGCCGCGCGGCGTCTGATCGAAGACGCCCGCGAACAGGTGGCGGCTGCCATCGGCGCGCCAGCTGCGGCGATCGTCTTTACCAGTGGCGCCACGGAAGCCAATGCGTTGGCGCTGCGTGGCAGTGGACGAGCGCGCATCCTGGTTTCGGCCATCGAACACGATTCGGTGCGCCAGGCGGTGCCGAATGCTGAGATCGTTCCGGTGACGCCCGCCGGTCAAGTGGATCTTGCCGCGCTTGCGGCGATGCTGGCCGGCGACAGCCGTCCGGCACTGGTTTCGCTCATGCTGGCCAATAACGAGACAGGCGTGGTCCAGCCGGTGGCCGAGGCGACACGCCTTGCCCATGCCCATGGTGCGCTGATCCATAGCGACGCAGTTCAGGCTGTCGGCCGCATCGTTGTCGATGTGAACAATTTGGGCGCCGATCTGCTAAGCCTCTCCGCCCATAAACTCGGCGGTCCTGTTGGCGTTGGTGCCCTTTATCGCCGCGAGGGTGTGGCGCTTGCTCCGCAGCTTCTGGGCGGCGGGCAGGAGCGTAGCCAGCGTGCCGGCACAGAGAATGTCGCGGGCATCGCCGGGTTCGGCGCTGCCGCAGCGCTGGTGTCAGGCGACCTTGAAAAGGTTGGCCGGCTTGCCGATTTGCGAGATGAGCTGAAGAAGCGGATTGTCGCGGCGGCTCCCCATGCCGTGCTGTTCGGCGCCACGGTGCAGCGCTTGCCCAATACGGTCTATGTGGCGCTGCCGGGCATCGCGGCGGAGACACAGATCATGGCGCTCGATCTCGCCGGCGTGTCGGTGAGCGCAGGTGCGGCCTGCTCCTCCGGCAAGGTGAAGATCTCCGCCGTGCTCTCTGCCATGGGTGCGTCCGCCGATCTGGCGCGTTCGGCCATCCGGATCAGCCTCGGCTGGGCTAGCAGAGAGAGCGATATCGATCGTTTCATGGCGGCCTGGACGGGGCTTTCGGCCCGCAGCCTAGCGGCCTAACAGGGAATAGTGAGTGGTATGAACATCCAGACGCAGAAGGCAGTGGAAGAGAAGGTCAGCGAACAGAAAGGGCGCAACCGCCCGGCGACGCCGATCTATCTCGATTACCAGGCGACGACGCCGGTCGACCCTCGTGTCCTCGAAGCCTTCCTGCCTTATTTCACAGAGAAATTCGGCAATCCCCATTCGCGCAACCATCCCCATGGCTGGGCGGCGGAAGAGGCGGTAGAGAAGGCGCGCGAGCAGGTGGCGGCCCTCATCGGTGCCGATCCGCGCGAGGTCATCTTTACCTCCGGCGCCACGGAATCGAACAACCTCGCCCTCAAGGGCGTGATGCGCTTCCACAAGGAAAAGAAGAACCATCTGATTACCGCTGTCACCGAGCATAAATGCGTGCTCGACAGCGGCCGTCATCTGGAAATGGAAGGCATCGAGGTGACCTATCTACCGGTGCTGCCCAATGGCCTCATAGACCTGAAGCAGCTGGAGGCGGCGATCACGCCGAAGACGGCCCTCGTCTCCATCATGGCGGTGAACAACGAGATCGGCGTGATCCAGCCGCTGGCCGAGATCGGCGCGCTCTGCCGTTCCAAGGGTGTCTATTTCCACACCGATGCAGCCCAGGCGGCGGGCAAGATTCCGCTGGATGTCGAGGCGATGAAGATCGACCTGATGAGCATCTCGGGTCACAAGATCTACGGGCCCAAGGGCGTCGGCGCGCTCTATGTCCGGCGTAAGCCGCGCGTGCGGCTGGAGGCCCTGATCCATGGCGGCGGGCAGGAGCGCGGCATGCGTTCCGGTACCCTGCCGACGCCGCTTTGCGTTGGCTTGGGCGAGGCCTGCGAGATCGCGCGCAAGGAAATGCCGGAGGAGACCAAGCGGCTGACGATGCTGCGCGACCGCCTCTATAACGGCATCACCTCGCGCCTTTCGGATGTCGTGCTGAACGGCGAAGGCGCGCCGCGTATTCCCGGCAACCTCAATCTCAGCTTCTCCTATGTCGAAGGTGAGGGGCTGATGATGGGGATCAAGGAGCTGTCGGTCTCGTCCGGTTCGGCTTGCACCTCGGCTTCGCTGGAGCCCTCCTATGTCCTGCGCGCTCTCGGCGTGGACGAGGAGATGGCCCATACATCGATCCGCTTCGGGATCGGCCGCTTCACCACGGTCGAGGAAATCGATTTCGCCATCGAGCAGGTGGTGTCGGCCGTCAAGCGGCTGCGCGAATTGAGCCCGCTTTGGGAAATGGCCCAGGAAGGCATCGACATCAAGTCGATCAAATGGGCAGAGCACTGAGGGCGCGTCCTTTCGGACACGCCAGCGACTGGTATTTGGAGAAGCAAAATGGCCTATAGCAACAAGCTGCTCGAGCACTACGAGAACCCGCGCAATGTCGGCGCCCTGGACAAGAACGACCCCTCGGTCGGCACCGGTCTGGTGGGTGCGCCCGCCTGCGGCGACGTCATGAAGCTGCAGATCAAGGTCGGCCCTGATGGTCTGATCCAGGATGCGAAGTTCAAGACCTTCGGCTGCGGTTCGGCGATCGCCTCCAGCTCGCTTGCCAC
>DASXQK010000327.1:0-8898 GCA_036493015.1 Dongiaceae bacterium
AAATATTCCAATCATGGTTTCGGCCTGCTGGGCCTGATCATCGAAGCGGTCACTGGCGAGCGCTATAGCCGATGGATCGCGAAGACGATCGTCGCGTCCGCGGGCCTCGAGCAGACCTATCCCGACATGCCGGTACCGCGCGCAGCACCCATGGCCCGTGGTCATACAGGCCGCCTGCCCGTTGCCCCCCGCCTCGTCATCCCCGGCACGAACCCGACCAATGCGCTGGCCCCGGCGACGGGTTTCATCAGCACGGCGGGCGATCTCACCCGCTTCTTTTCCTCGCTCGATCCCGCCGCCTCGCGCAGCCTGCTATCGAAGGCGAGCCGGCGTGAGATGACGCGCCGGCAATGGCGCAATCCGAACTCGGCCATCGAGCGCTACTACGGTCTCGGCACCATGAGCGGCACGACCGCGGGCTTTGACTGGTTCGGCCATGCGGGCGGCTTCCAGGGCTTCCTCACCCGCACCGCCCATCTGCCGGAGATCGGCCTGACCCTTTCAATCCTGACGAACGCCGCCGACGGGCCCTCCTGGCCCTGGCTGGATGGCGCCTTTCACATCCTGCGCAAATTTCACCAGCATGGTGCACCCTTGGGCCGTGCCAGGAACTGGACGGGGCGGTGGTGGACGCTGTGGGGTGCAGCCGACCTCGTAGCCATGGGCAGCAAGGTCATCGTTGCCGATCCCTCGCTGGGCAATCCGTTCATGGATTGCGGCGAAATCACGCTCCTGCGCGCCGGTGAAGGCCGCATCACCCTGATCCAGGGCTATTCAAGCTATGGCGAGAAGGCGAAGCGCCTGCCCGCCACCGGCCGCGCGCGAGAAATCTGGCTGGGCGGCAACAAGCTGGTGCCGGAAGCGCGCCTCGCCGAAGAGATGAAGGCGCGCTATGCCTCGCCATCAAGGCGGAGGCGCTGAGGCAGCGGCCGCCTTGGGCGGTTGGTAGCGTTTGACCTGGATATTGCCGATTGCAGCTTCGATCAACCGTTCTTCGAAATGCGGTTCGCTGCCCTCGAATTCGCAGTTCAAAATTACCTGCTGCACGATGAAGTCGGGCTGATAGGCGGCAATCTCGATACCGCGTTTCTCGACCAGCTCGCGCAGCGCGAATTCGGCCATTTCGTCGCCCTCGAGCGGTATGTTCCGCTTCTCGGCCGCCGCAGCGAAGATCACCTTGAATTCCTCGGGCGTGGGCCGGCCAACCTCGAGCTTGAAGGGAATGCGGCGCAGGAATGCGGAATCCATCAGATCGTCGGGCTCGAGGTTGGTTGAAAACATCACCCGCACCTCGAAGGGCAATTCGAAGGTGCGGCCGGTATGGAGCTTGAGAAAGTCGTAGCCGTTTTCCAGCGGTACGATCCAGCGGTTGAGCAACCCCGCCGGCGAGACGAGCTGGCGGCCGAAATCGTCGATCAGCACGCTGCCGCCCAGCGCCTTCACATGCAGCGGCGCCTCGTAGAATTTCGAGATCGGATCGTAGGCGAGCTCCAGCATCTCCAGCGTCAATTCACCACCGGCCACGACGAAGGGCTGGCGGCAGGCAATCCAGCGCTCGTCATATTCGTCGTCCTTGAGGGAACGCACGATACCGTCATCGTTGCGCCGGTTAGCGCGCAGCATGAAATGCAGTTTCGAATCGAAGACCCGCATGATCTGGCCTTCGATCATCACCGAATAGGGCACATAGGTGACCTTGCTGAGGATTCGTCCTAGTCGCACGGCCACACTGGTCTTGCCATTGCCCGGCGGGCCGTAGAACAGGACCGGCCGCCCGGAATTCAGTGCCGGGCCGATCTTGCGGATGAAATCCTCGGGAAAGCAGAGATCGACAAGAGCCGCTTTCAGTTCCTTCAGCGTCACGCGATCGTTGGTGATCTTCTGCAGCATGATGTGGTCGCGGAAGGCATCCAGCGACACCGGACAAGGGCCGATATAGTGCGAGCGCTCCTTGGCCGCCTCGGCCCAGTCGCGCCCCGCTTCCGTGATCTGATAGCGCTGTTCGGCGAGGCTGCCGGTGCCCCGCGCGCTGGTGACCCGGATCAGCTGGCGGACGGTTGCGAGATCGCCAAGCTCTCTCGCCAGCGGCAAGGGAAGCTTGATGGCGGCAGAAATTTGCGCCGTGGTTTCGAGACCCTGGACCTGGATCAGCTTCATCAGCAGATCCAGCAGATCGCTCTCCTTGATCTTCAACTGCTCGAGCGAGGTGGGTTCCGGCGGGGAAATCCGTATTACCCGATCGAGGGTTGCCTGGGACACAATCCCCAGCGCAATCAGATTGCTGGCGATATCGCCGCCTTCCTGCACCTGGCGTCGCTGGGCAGCCGCGATCTGGTCGAGCGACACCAGATTGGCGCCGATCAACACCTCGTCGATACGCATGAAGGCTCCCTTCCGGATCCCGTCCCGTCCGGCGCCCTCCCCTCGAACCTCATGTCCCGCGAGCCCGCAGAGATTGCGGGGCCGGTTCCGCTGCGTCAAGCCGCGGGCCGATCTTGGCCAAAATAACGAGCCGTTGACTCAATTTGCCCAACGGGCATAGGCTCTTAGCCTCAGTGGTATGATAGGTATACCAGATGGGCTTCCCCGCCATCAAACGGCGCCGGCTTTACGAGGACATCGCTTCGAGCCTGGAGCAGATGATCCGCGACGCCGACTTCCTGCCCGGCGACCAGCTTCCCTCGGAACGCGAATTGATGGTGCGCTTCGGCGTCGGCCGTCCGGCCGTGCGCGAGGCCCTGTTTCATTTGCAGAAGATGGGCGTGGTCGAGGTCCGCTCGGGCGGGCGCGCCCGCGTCACCCGTCCCACCCCGAAGGTGGTCGTTGCGGGCCTGGCCGGTGCCGCGCGCCATCTGCTGGCCGAACCCGATGGGGTGCGTCAGTTCCAGAGCGCCCGCGCCTTTTTTGAGATCGGCCTTGTGCGGCACGCGGCCGAGCATGCAACTGAAGATGATCTGCGCGATCTGGCCGCAGCATTGGAGGCGAACCGGCAGACGATCCACGATATCGACCGTTTCGAGCGCACCGATGTCGCCTTCCATTTTGTGCTGGCGCTGATCCCGCGCAATCCGATCTTCACCGCCCTGCACGAGGCCATCGCCGCCTGGCTGATCGAGCAGCGGCGCATCACGCTCAGTTATCCCGGCCAGAACGAGGTCGCCTATCGCGCCCATGCCGAGATTTATCAGTCGATCGCCTCGCGCGATCCCAATCGGTCCGAGCAGGTCATGCGTTCTCACCTCGATCAGGTGTCGGACATGTATTGGCGCACCGTGGATTCCAATTCATGACTGGTTATGTGATCGCGGTGGATTTCACGCTGCATCCGGGCAAGCGGGCGGCCTTCCGCAAGCTGATCGACGATAATGCGCGCGCTTCCGTGCGCGACGAACCGGGATGCCGGCGCTTTGATGTACTGGAGCCCAAAGGCGAAGCCGATCATGTCTTTCTCTACGAGATCTATAACGACCGCGCCGCCTTTGAGGCGCATCTGAAGACACCGCATTTCGCCGGCTTCAATCGCGACAGCGAGCCGCTGGTCGCCGACAAGAAAATCTTCGAATACGCCCTGGTCTGCGAGGGCTCAGAGGCGCGCTGAACAAGAAAACCCGCCGGTCCTACCGGTGGCAGCATCAGGGAGTGAGCCGATGAGCGAGCGCAGCATGAAAGCGATGGCGAAGAGTCGTGCGGCCAAATTCGGCCATTTCATCGTGGAATTCGCCACGCCGGGAATCGGCCATATCCTGAAGAATGCCGGCTGCGATTTCGTGCTGTTCGATCTCGAGCATTCCGGCTTCCACTTCGAAACCGTGAAAAGCGCGATCCGCTATTTCGAGGCGGGCGGCGTGGCGCCCATCGTTCGCGCGCCTTCGACCGCCTATCACCATATCGCGCGCGCCTGCGACATGGGTGCCGAGGGCGTGATGCTGCCCATGGTCGGATCGGCCAAGGAAGCTCGCGCCATCCTCGACTGCATGAAATATCACCCCAAGGGCAAGCGCGGCGTGGCGCTGGGCGTGGCGCATGACGGCTATTCCGGCGGCAATGTCGCTGAAAAGCTGGCCAGGGCCAACGAGCGCACCACCCTGTTCTGCCAGATTGAGACCGCCGAGGGGGTGAAGAATGCCGACGAGATCGCCGCCCTCGACGGCGTCGATTGCCTCTGGGTCGGGCACTTTGATCTCTCTGTTTCCCTGGGCATTCCCGGCCAGTTCGAAAACCCGAAATTCACCAAGGCGATCGACACGGTGGTCAAAGCCGCGCGCAAGCACAAAAAGGCGCTGGGCCGCCTGGTGCCCAACGTCGAAACCGGCATCGACTATTTCAACAAGGGTTTCGACTTCATCTGCTATTCCGGCGATGTCTGGGTGCTGCAGGCAGCATTGAGCGATGCTGTCGGCAAGCTGCGCGCCGCCTGCAAGGCGAAGTAAACGCCGCCATGGTCGCGCCCTTCCGCGTCGCACTCTCGGGGGATTTCCGCAAAGCCGATGGCTCGGCCACATTCCCCGATTTCGACGTAAAGCCGCTGCAAGCGGCAGCCGGCGTCGAGATGCAGTACCTCGAACCCGCCAATCCCATCCGCGCCGACCAGCTCGCCGATTTCGACGCGCTGATCCTGCTGGCGCCGCGCTTTGCCAGGGAGAGCATTCACTCCAACGGCCGGCTCGGCATGGTGGCGCGCTTTGGCGTCGGCTACGACAATGTCGATGTGCCGGCCTGTACCGAGGCCGGCATCGCCCTGGTCATCACGCCCGATGGCGTGCGCCGGCCGGTCGCCGTCTCCATCATCACCTTCATGCTGGCGCTGACCGGCAAGATGATGGTCAAGGATCGCCTGACCCGGGGCGGCCCCGATACCTTCAATCAGCGTGTCCAGCATATGGGTGTCGGCCTTGTCGGCCGCACCCTGGGCGTCATCGGCATCGGCAATATCGGCGCCGAGCTGTTTCGCCTGACCAAACCCTTCGACATGAAATTCATCGCCCATGATCCCTATGCCGACAAAAAGGTGGCAGCGGAGCTGGGCATCGAACTCGTGAGCATGGAGGATGCCTTCCGCCGCGCCGATGTGCTGTCGATCAACTGCCCGCTGACGCCGGAAACGCGTCATCTGGTGAATGCCGAGCGCCTCGCGCTGATGAAGCCCACGGCCTATCTGATCAATACGGCGCGCGGGCCGATCGTCGACCAAAAGGCGCTGACGAAGGTATTGGCCGAGCGGCGGATTGCCGGTGCCGGCCTCGACGTGCTGGAGGCCGAGCCGCCGGACCCATCCGATCCGATCCTGAAACTCGACAATGTGATCCTGGCGCCCCACGCGCTGTGCTGGACCGATCAGTGCTTTGCCGGCAACGGCGCCGCCGATGTGATGGCGGCGCTAGAAGTCCAGCATGGCCGGGTGCCGCGCGGCGTGGTCAATCGCGCCGTACTTGAATCGCCGCACTTCAAGGCGCGGCTGGAAGCTTTTGCCAAACGCTTCGGCGCGTGAAGACGCCGGCGGTTGGATAGGAAATTCCCGACATCGGGCGCTCGGTCCGCAAGCGGGGAATGCCGGCGGTTGCAGCAGGCAACCGCCCTAATCTGGGAGGAAACGATGAGTCTTTTCAGGAAGATGACGTGGATGGGGGCCGTGGCCGGCCTTGCCCTGTCCATGGCAGGAAATGCGTCGGCGGACAACGCCGCCGATACGGCAGTCAAGGAAGCACAGAAATACCGGGGCCAGACGATCACTATTGTCTGGGAAGCCGGGCTGCAATCCCTCGATCCGGAAAAATTCTCCGGCCCGAAGTGGGAATCTCTGACGGGCATCAAGGTCAAAGTGATCGAGGTGGCCACCGCCGAGATGTTCACCAAGATCATGCAGGAATACCGGGCCGGTACGGGCGCCTATGACGCCCTGAACGTCATTCCCGCATGGACGGCCGATCTGGCGAATGCTGGCGCTCTCGAGCCGCTGGATGCCTATGTCGACAAGTACGGCTACCGCGACGAACTGCAGACGATCGCGCCGATCTTTCGCGACAACTGGATGAAGGTTGGCGACAAGATCTACGCCTTCCCCGACGATGGTGACGTCTTCATCATGTACTACCGCAAGGACATCTTCGGCGATCCGAAGAACCAGGCCGACTTCAAGGCCAAATACGGCTATGACCTGGCCCCGCCGACGACCTGGAAGCAGTTCGACGAGATCGGCCAGTTCATTACCGACAGGATGGCGCCGAATACCTATGGCGCGGCCTTCTTCCGCCAGCCGCCCTATGGCCAGTACATGTTCCAGGAGCGCTTCCGCAACGAAGGCGGCAAGTACTTCGATGCCAATACGATGAAGGCGACGATCAACAGCGATATCGGCATCAAGGTCCTGACCGATATGCGCAACGAGAACAAATTCATGCCCCCGGGCGTGGAACAATTCGGCTTCGTGGAAAATCTCGCGGCGTTCCTGTCGGGCCAGACAGCCATGACCATCTCCTGGCCGCCCTATGGCCGCTGGGCGGAAGGCTATGGCACCGATCAGGAAGCGCTGAACTGGGTTCCCAAGACGCAAGTTGCCGGCAAGGTCGGCTACGCCCTGCCGCCGGGTGGACATCCGGAACTCGCCGCCGGCTTCTCGCTGGCGGTTGCTTCCACCAGCAAGAACAAGGACGCTGCCTATCTGTTCATCCAGTGGCTGAACAGCGAGTCGATCAGTAATGAACGCGTCCAGCTGCCCTATACACTGCGCGATCCGTTCCGCACGGCGCAGTACACGGATCCGGGGTATCTCTCGCATTGGCCGAATGCGAAGGATTACCTGGGGACCCTGAAACAGGCTTCGGAAACCGGCCTGCTCGATCTTTCCCTGCTGCAGACCGATAAGTACGAAGAAGTCCTGCGCCAGGTGATCAGCAAGCTCTGGGCCGGCGACGACCCGAAGGCGATCCTCGACCAGGCGGCTGCCGACTGGGATGCGATCACCGACAAGATCGGGGTCGACAAGCAGAAGGCGGTCTATGCGGATTGGGCGGCGAAATCCGGCGCCTATCCGAAGTAAGTTAGCGGCCTGAGGTAACCCACCCGTGCCGGCGATGCCGGCCGGGTGGGACCCTCGTCCGGCTTTCGACGACCTGGACCCAGACGCCGATGACCCAGACGGCGCTTTCAATGCCCCCGCCGGCCATAACGCCGCTTCACCGCGGTAAGGCACCCGATCGTCATTTCAAATACTGGATCATCGCGCCGGCGATCTTCCTGCTGCTTCTGGTCGGCCTGTTTCCGCTGATCTACACCCTGGTCGTCAGCTTCCAGCGCCTGACCATGACCGAGGCCGATACCTCCTTTGCCGGCCTCGCCAACTACGCAGCCCTGTTCCACGACCGGCGGCTCTGGCAATCGATCCTGCATACGGCAATCATCACCGTGATCGCACTGCCGCTGGAGCTCGTCTTCGGCCTGCTGATGGCGCAGCTCTTCCTCGACCCCATGCCGGGCCGGCAGGTGTTCATCGCCCTGCTCGTTCTGCCGACGGTGGTTTCTCCCATCGTGGCCGGCGCCACATGGCGTCTGCTGCTCGACAATCGCTATGGCCCGATCAACCAGATCATCGGCTGGTTCGCCGGCCATCCCACAGCGCTGCTATGGACGGTCAACCCGTACCTCGTCTATCCCGCCATCATCTTCTGCGAGATATGGCAGTGGACGCCGTTCATGTTCCTGATCCTGTTGGCAGCGCTCGGCAATGTCGACCGCTCGCAGATCGAGGCTGCGGAGATCGACGGTGCGGGCTATTGGCGCATCTTCTTCAGAATCGTGCTGCGCGCGATCTGGCCGGTCATGGCCATTGCATTGCTGATCCGCGGCCTCGATCTGGTACGCGTCTTCGACATCATCTGGGCGCTGACAACCGGCGGTCCGGGCACGATGACGGAAACCACATCCGTCTACACGTATCTTCAGGGCTTCGATCAGTTCGAGACCAGCTATACCGGCGCGATCGCCTTCCTGATCATCGTACTGCTGACAATCATCGTCACATGGGCCATCCGGCGCATGGGGCTGGCGAAATGACCGCGGTGACCGCTGCCACGCGACCGGCCTTGCCGCCAGTGCCTCTGATGCGTCGCAAGGGCGTGCGTCTTGGCCTGCGCTATGCCGTCGCGGTGCTGCTGACGATCGTCTTCCTGTTCCCGATCTACTGGCTGTTCATGATGTCGTTCAAGACGCCCGGGGAGATCTTCGCCTTCCCGCCCGTCTGGTACGCCAAGAGTTTCCAGCTCAAGAACTATCTCGACCTCGTGCCCAATGGCGATGCGGCGACGGTGCTGAACAGCCTGGTGCTCGCCGGCGCCAGCACGATCATCGCCATGCTCCTGGGGACGATTGCCGCCTACAGCCTCGTGCGCTTCAAGACCGGCGGCGAGAACCTGGCGGTGTGGATTATCTCGCAGCGCATGGTGCCGCCCATCGCCATCGTCTTCCCGGTTTTCCTGCTCTATGTCTTTTTCGGCTGGGTCGACACCTATCAGGGCCTGATCATTCTCTATTCCGCCTTCAGCCTGCCCTACGTGATCTGGATGATGCGCGGCTATATCGAGGATATTCCGCTGGAGCTGGAGGAGAGCGCGCTGGTCGACGGCTGCTCGCGCTGGCGGGTGCTGTGGCGGGTGGTGTTCCCCATGGCGCGTTCCGGCCTGTTCGCCACCGCCGTCTTCACCTTCATCTTTTCCTGGAACGATTTCATCTTCGCCCTGGTGCTCACCCGCACCGAGGTCATCACCTACACCGTGCAGGTGACCCATTACTTCGGCGGGCAATCCAATTTCTGGTCGAAGATCGCCGCCATGTCGATGCTGGGCACGGCACCGGTCTTCATCGCCGTTGCCATGCTGCAGCGCTATCTGGTGCGCGGCATCTCCA
>DASXQK010000328.1:0-7455 GCA_036493015.1 Dongiaceae bacterium
GTCGGCGAAGACCTGGCGCACGGTCGTCTCGCCTTTCATATCGCCGACAATCTGGCCGATGGCATAGGTCCAGTAGTCGAGCTTGTTGGCTCTTTCGGCCCGGCGCAGCGGTTCGCCGGCCAGGATGGATTGCAGCGGAAAGGTCAACGGCTTGGGGGCGCCCGCCTGGTCCCATGCCTTTGTGTAGTTGCTTTCGAGGATGCGGCAGGGCTTGCCGGTCAGGGCGCGGCTGACGACGGCATCTTCCGACTGGGCCTGGAACAGGCGCTCCTTCATCGCCGGGCTGAGTTCGCTCTCCTTCGTGCCGAGCCAGATGGAGCCGCACCAGATGCCTGCCGCACCCAGGGCCATGGCGGCGGCGAACTGCCGGCCGCGGCCGATGCCGCCGGCGGCGAGCACGGGCATGGGTGCCACCGCATCGATGACCTGGGGCCACAGCACCATGGATGAGACCTGTCCGACATGGCCGCCGCCTTCGCTGCCCTGGGCGATCAGCACATCGGTGCCGGCTTCGCGCTGCTTCATGGCGTGACGAAGCGAGCCGACAAGCGCCCCCACTTTTATGTCGCGCGCATGGACGGCGTCGATGACATGGCGGGGTGGAACGCCCATGGCGCCGACGACGAATTTGACCGGATGGCGCAGTGCTATTTCCAGCGACCGCTCGCTCTTGCGCGGCGTCATGTTCATCTTATGGGCATGCTCGCGGCGAAACGCCGCTACGTCACCGGCGGGCAAGGGCGGTATATGCGCCCCGTCGATCACCCCATCGACGAACTGGCGATAGGTCGGCGGCAATATTTCGTCGGGGTCCGGCTCGCTGGCCAGATCGGCGAAACTGCCGGGGAAAACGACATCGACGCCATAGGGCTTGCCGCCGATGCGCTCATCGATCCATTTCAGCGATACCTCCAGCTCGTCGGGCGTCATGAAGGCAGCACCCAGAATGCCCATGCCGCCGGCGCGCGAGGCCTCCACGACCACGTCGCGGCAATGGGAAAAGGCGAAGATCGGCAGATCGATGCCGAACATCTCGGTGGCCGTGCTACGCATCAACGCCCCCGGTTTCGTTGGGTTTTAACATTAAAGTACTGATTGGTCATTTTTATATACCCATCGGTCGTTTTATGCTAGAGCCATCGGCAATGGCTTCGTTGCCAACCGTCGAAAGAAATCCGCGACATGGATGCACCCCACGACACGAATGCGAAAGCCAAGCGCTACTGGAGCACATCGGTCAGCGATGTCGAGGCCGCCGATGTCCATATCCGCGGCTATGGCCTGGGCGAACTGATCGGCCGGCTGTCATTTTCGGCCGCTGCCTTCCTGTTGATCCGCGGGCGGCTGCCTTCGCCGGGGCAAGGGCGAATGATGGACGCCATTCTCTGCTCCGTCCTGGATTACGGGCTGAAAAAGCCCGGCACCGTGGCTGCGCGCTTCTGTGTTTCGGCCAACCCCTCCATGGTGGCCGGCCTTGCGACCGCCGTCCTTTCGGTGGGCGAATACACGCTGGCGCCGGACGATGCCGGACGCTTCATCGCCGAAAGCTTTGCCGTGGCGAGCCGTCAGGGCAGTGCGGACGAGGCCGCTGCCGTTGCGGAGATCGACCGCCTGCGCGCGGCCGGGCGCCGTGTGCCAGGCTTCGGCCATCCAAATTTCCGCTTCAGCGATCCGCGCGCCCAGAAGTTGAAGCAGATCGCCCAAGCCGAAGGTGTGTGGGGTCCGCTTTGCGACTGGTACGAAGCGCTGCACCGCGCCTTCACGACGAAGGCCGGCAAGCCGGAGATCGTCATCAACGAGGTCGGCATGATGGCGGCGATCCTGGCCCAGATGGGTTTTACGCCCGATGAGATGACCGGGATTGCGCTGCTTTCCAGCATGCCGGGTGTCATCGCCCATCTCTCCGAGGAGATGCAGGGCAAGGTGCGCATCCGGACCATTGCGGACAATGATGTCGACTACGATCGCAGCCGCCGCGATCTTGGCGCGGACCTCAAATCGGCCGGCTGGACCAACGGCTGAAAGCCATGGCGCAGCAACTCGTCGTCATAGGCGCGGGTGCAGCGGGCTGTGCCGCGGCGCTAGAGGCGGCGACGCTGGGCCTGAGGGTTATCCTCGTCGACGAACATCCACAGAGCCTGCAGGCCATCAGTCTCGATGCACCTTATTTCTATGGAGCGAGGCTGCCCGCGATGCTCGCTGACACAGCGGCGATCAGCGCGCGCGTGCTCGGCGCCAATGAGCTGCTGCAGGAATGCCGCGAGGCCGGTGTCGAGATCCTGACCGGAACATGCAGCTGGGGCAGCTTCCGGCCAGGCGCCAACAGCGCGCATCTAGCCACCCCGCAGCTTGGCCTTGCCGATGCCGAACGTTCCTGGATGATCGATTACGACAATCTGATCCTGGCGCCGGGATCACGCGATCTCGTTCTCTCCTTTCCCGGCTGGAATCTTCCCGGTGTGCTGGGGGCCAATGGCGCGACGGCGCTGCTCGCGCGCTACCAGGTCCTGCCCGGCAGACGGATGATCATCCTGGGTTCCGGCAATCTCGCGCTGCGCACCGCGAAGCTCGCGCTTGAAAAGGGCATCGAGATCGCCGGTATCCTCGAAGCAGGGCCGCGTATACGCGGTGAGGCAGCCCTCGCGAGCGAAATTTCCGCCGCGGGCGTGCCGTTGCTGACGGGCCGCACGATCGAACGCGCCCTGGGTGAACACGCCCCGGGTGAACACGTCCCGGGCGACGGCGAGGTGCAGGGCGTCCGGCTTGTCCTCGTCGACGGCGCCTTCCAGCCGATTGCCGGCGGCGCCGAAGAAATTGCCTGCGATACGATCTGCATGGCGTTCGGCGCCGTTCCCAATGTGGAGCTGGCAGCACTGACTGGCTGCCGCATCGAGTTCGATGCCAAACGTGGCGGCTGGGCGCCGGCTATCGGCGGCGATTTCCGCAGCAGCCTGGCAAATGTCTTCGTCGTGGGCGATGGCGCCGGTGTGAGCGATGCCATGCATCTCGATTCTTCGATCGCGATGGAACAGGGCCGCCGCGCGGCACGCGCCGCGGCCGGAATTTCCGCATCGGCTTCGCTGCCTCTGTCCGTTGCGGGCGACGAGACGATGCTGGCCGCGGCCCGCGATTGGCTCGGCGCGCTGGTTAAAGTGGGCGGTCTGGATGTGATGGTCTGCCCATGCGAGGAGGTCAACCGGCGCGACCTTCTGGATATCAAGCCGCCCGGCCATCTCGCCAACCGTCGAAGCTACGGTGGCGTTGCCGTCCTGTCGGCCGCGGGGCGCACCAGCCAGGATTCGCTGAAGCGCGTGACACGCGCCGGCATGGGTCACTGCCAGGGCAAGCGCTGCCGCGACCAGGTGCTGATGCTCCTGGCGGCGGCAACCGGATCCGATCTTGGAAACCTTGTGCCCGGATCCTACCGCGCGCCGCTGCGGCCCTTGCCGCTGAACGTGCTGTGGGCTGACGAGGAGAGCGAGGCGATACGCCGAAGCTGGCCGATCTGGCTGCATCCGGTGGAGGAGGGCGCGCCCGGCTATGCCAGCGCCCGCTCCCGGGACGACAAGAGGGGGGATAAGGATGGGAAGGGCTGACGCCGTCATCATCGGCGCCGGCATCATCGGCCTCTCCGCCGCATACTGGCTGGCGAAGAGCGGTGCTTCGGTCATCGTTCTCGACAAGGGCCGTGTCGCCTGGGAAGCCTCGGGCCGCGCCACCGGTTTTCTCAGCCTGCGCGGCGAACAGCCGTTGGAAGCACCACTTGCCGCCGCGGCCGACAAGCTCTGGCTGACTCTGGACGAGCAGTTGGGCTATCCCACCGAATGGGTGCCGGGCGGCCGCCTCTGGGTGGCGCTGGAAGAAAACGGCTGGCGCGAGCTGAGAAATCTTTGTCGACCCTGGAACGCCGCCGGCATTCCCGTGCAGCTGATCGATGGCGCGGCGGCGCGCGCTATTGCGCCCTGTCTTTCAGAGCGGACGATTGGCGGGCTGCACACCGATCGTGGCGGCCATGCCAATCCCCAGCGCGCAACCCACGCCTTTGCCTGGGCCTTCCGCGATCTCGGCGGCGAGATCCGCGAAAACACGCCGGCGACGGGTATTACCGTTTCCGGCGGCAAAGTGAGCGCCGTCGAAACGCCTGCCGGCCCCATCGCCACGCCGATCGTCATCAATTGCGCCGGACCACAGACGGGCTTGATCGCGGCGATGGTCGGCGTTGATGTTCCCATGGCACCGGCGCGGCTGGAGGCCATGGTCACGGTGCCGCTGCCGCGGCTGTTCGATGTCGCCATGGTGGGTCATGGCCTGTCGCTGCGCCAGACCCGCCGCGGCAATATCCATTTCAATGGCGGCCCCCATGAATGGATCGATGTCGAACTGACATCCGAGCCAGCGAAGCCGAACACGCCGATCATCCGCAATATCGCGCTGCGCCTGGCCGAGCTGTTCCCGAGCCTTGCCCGGACACCCGTACTGCGCAGCTGGGCCGGCGTCATCGATGTAACCCCCGACCAGACCTGCATCATCGAGCGTCTGCCCGAGGGGATGATTGTCGCCGCCGCCTCGGGCCATGGCTTCGGCCTTGCGCCCGCCATCGGCCAGGCGATCGCAGGCCTGGCACTGGAGGGAGAGAGCCCGATCCCCATTGCGGGCCTCGGCCTGTCGCGATTTGCGCGTCTCGATCGCGGCTGGCGCGAGAGGCGCCGCTGGACCGCCGGCGCCTACAACACATGAGCGCCACAGCCAAGCGCTACTCCGGCCAGAAGTTGACTCGGCGGTCAAGCCAGCGCCATAAAGCCTACGAAGTGTCCGGACAGGAGTCGCCGTTGAAACTCTCGCCCCGCGCCGAATTGAAGGCCCGCAAACAGGCCTATGTGCAGGAAGAGATCCTGGCCTCCGCCGCGCGGCTGTTCGCCGAGCGCGGCTATCGCGCCGTCACCATCGACGATATCGGCGCCAGCCTCGAATACACAAAATCCGTCGTCTACTACTACTTCACCAGCAAGAACGAGATCCTCTGGCAGATCTTCCAGCGGATCTATGACACCTACCTCGAGGGCGTGAGCGAGATTCGCGCCCGCGGCCTGCCGCCGGCCGAAGCCCTGGCGCTGATCATCCGCAAGCATGCGCTGAACGTGATGGAGCGGCGCGACTGGACGGCGATTTATTTCCGTGAGGAAAGCGAACTGACCGAGCAGCAGCGCAGGGAAATCGCCAGGAAGAAGCGCGGCTACGATTTGATGATCGAGGAAGTCTACGAGGCGGGCATGAATGCCGGCGTCTTCCGCCAGATGCCCGTGCACATTGCCGTCAGCGGACTGCTCGGGATGTGTAACTGGCTCTACATCTGGTACAAGGAGCAGGGCGCCTTGCCGGCGGAACAGATCGCGGGATATTGCGCCGATCTTCTCGCCAACGGCTATCTCGGCCAGGGCTAGTTCCTAGTCGCCGCGCCAGGCGAACAACGCCGGCCGCACGCCTTTCTTCCAGTCGCTCAGGATCACCTTCGCCGCATTATGGCCGGGAACCCCGGTGACGCCGCCGCCCGGATGGGTCGAGGCGCCGCATTGATAGAGATTGGCGATGGGCGAGCGGTAATCGGCACCGCGTGCGACGGGCCGGCGGAAGAAAATCTGGTCAAGGCTGAGCTCGCCATGATGGACATGTCCGCCGGGCAGATCGAACAGCCGCTCCAGATCCTGGGGCACCAGCACCTGTTTGTGGATCACGCTGTTGCCGAAACCCGGCGCGTAGCGGGTAATCTGGCGCATGACGATGGCGTAGAGCTCGTCGCGCGCGGCATCATCCCAGTCGCGATCCTTCAGGCGATAGGGAACATGGCCGCCGAACACGCTGATCACATGCTTGCCCGCCGGCGCCACCGTGGAATCGAAGGCGCTGGGTGTCAGGATCCACAGATAGGGCTTTGCCGCCATGCGGCCATGGCGCGCCGATTCGAAGGCTTCTTCCAGCTCCTCCAGATTTTCCGCGATGGTGATAGTGCCGGGATTTTCGGCCGCCAATTTGCGCGAATCATAGGCGGTCCATCGTGGAAGCTGGCTCGTTGCCAGATTGATCTTGAAGCAGGAGGATTCGGTGCGGATGCGTTTGATGGCCGCGAGGTAACTTGCCGGCAGATGACCGGGCTCGATCAGCCGCAGAAAAGTTGTCTGGGCGTTAGCATTGGCGATAACGATCTTGGCTGTCACCCGTTCGCCATTCTTCAGTTCGACGCCGTGCGCGGCACCGCCCTCGACGATCACCTTGGCGACCTCGGCATCGGTGCGGATGACAACACCCGCTGCTTCGGCCGCGCGGCGCATCGCCTGGGTCACTGCGCCCATGCCGCCTTTGACGAGACCGCCGGGACCAGCCGCCGTCGAGCCATCGCGCAGCATCGGCCGCGCCAGGACATAGGCCGAGCCCGGTGTCTTCGGGCTGATATTGCCGGCGCTGCCCGAGGCGTAGCTGCCGAGTGCGGTCAACATGGTCTCGCTGCTGAACCAGCGGCGCAGGAAATCATGGGCGCTGAGAGTCAGCAGATCCCAGATGTCATAGAACCGCCCGCCGATTCCGCGGAAGCGCCAGGCAAGGCCGAGAGCGCGGCGGATATCGCTCAGCCGTCCCGTCGTCGGATCGACCGGCACTTCGAAGATCAGGCGCCGCAGATACGGTATCAGCCGTTCCATATGGGCAATAAAGCGAGGCCAGGCTTCGGCGTCCTCAGCTGAGAATTTGCGGATCTCGTCGGCCATGCGCGCCGTCTCGGGCCAGAAGACCAGGCTGCGGCCATCGGCAAAGGGGTGGAAGCCGGCGGCAGTGGGCAATACTTCGATGCCATGCTTGCGCAGGTCGAGATCGATCATGATCCTGGGCTGCAGCAGCGTCATGACGAAGGCGGCAACCGAAACGTGGTAACCGGGCCAGATTTCCTGGGTTATCACCGGCCCGCCAACCATGGGGCGGCGCTCCAGATTGGCCACCTTCAGACCGGCTTTTGCCAGATAAGCGGCGCAAACCAAGCCGTTATGGCCGGCGCCGATGATCACCGCGTCGAAATCAGCCATGCCCTCAACCCTTGTTCCGGGCGCCCGACAGGGGTGCTCCGGCATCTGCGACCTTGACTTTAACCAGCAAGACGGAAAAAAATACTCATCAGTCAGTATTGCTCAGTTCAGTATCACTTCTGGGCCGCGGCGCGCAAGATCGCGGGCAACAGCGACATCACATCGATCGGAAGGAACGGCCATGGGCGTCAGGATCAATTTCATCAATCCCTTCGGCACGCCGGTCTACAACGCACTGATCGCCGAAACGCTGCGGCCCTATGCCCGGCCGGATACCGAACTGGTCATCACCAACACCAAGGGCTGCCCGGAAAACATCGACTACTATTACAACAAACACATCGTGGAAATGGTCGTCTTCGAGGATGTGATGCGCGCCGAGAAG
>DASXQK010000329.1:0-4551 GCA_036493015.1 Dongiaceae bacterium
CCATTGTGGGGCGCCAGGCCGCGCACCGCGTTGTGCATCGAGGGATAGAGGGCCGCTTCGACGCCAATCATCTCGATTTCCGGATTGATGAATTTGGCGGCGGTGGCGACACCCGACATGACACCGCCGCCGCCGATCGGAACCACGATCGTATCGAGATCGGGGAAATCGGCCAGCAGCTCCAGTCCGATTGTGCCCTGGCCGGCGACGATCAACGGATCGTCATAGGGATGTACGAAGGTCAGCCCTTCGCGCGCCGCCATGTCTCGGGCAAAGACCGCCGCGGCGTCAATGCTGTCGCCATGGATCAGCACGCGGGCGCCGAAGCTTGCCGTGCGCTCGACCTTGTTGAAGGGCGTTCCCTCCGGCATCACGATGGTGGCGGGGATGCCCAGCCGCTGGGCGTGATAAGCCACACCCTGGGCGTGATTGCCGGCGGACATGGCGATGACGCCGGCCGTCTTGGCCTGGGCATCGAGGCTTGCCAATTTGTTGTACGCGCCGCGGTCCTTGAACGAGCCGGTATATTGCTGGTTCTCCAGCTTCAGCACGACCTCAGCGGCACCCGTCGCCTCCGCCAGGCGCGGCGCCCGCACGGCGGGCGTGCGCAACACATGGCCCGCGATGACTGAGGCGGCGCGGCGGATATCGTCGATTGTCACGGTATCGGCGGACACAGTATCGGCCGTGTGGGGCTTGGTATTCACGGGGCAGACTCCGGAATCAGACGCAGCAGGCTTTCCTGCCGGCCGACGATAGTAACGTATTTCCCGTCCCGCCAGGGCTGGGTCAAATCGGCATAATGGGCAGATAGCGGATTGCCCGATTGGCCACCGGCGATCACAAAGCGCGAGCGCGATAGATCCGACAGATCGAACAAAGCGCGCAGACTGGCGCCATGAAGATCGTCAAACTTGTATCCCGACAAATCCTCGACCAGCGGGCTGGCCCGGTTGACCGTGAAGTTGTCGCCATCGGTGGGCAGATCGAGATCCAGCAGCCCGGCGAGGGCGGGCAGGCGGCTGAACAGCGGGTTATCGAAATGGGCACGATGGGCGTCGCCCCAGCGCCAGGCGGATTTGTCCGGGCCATAGGCGCGGGTCAAAGCGCGGATGGCCAGATCATGTGCTTGCCTGGCCCGCAGCACGCAATCCTCGATGGCCGGCGTGCCGGGATCGTCGCACAGCGATGAGGCCGGCCCGCCGCTGAGCGCCTCGTCCAATAGCGGCGCATCCCAGAACCAGAAATCGCCGAACTGCTTGCCGAGCCGTCCGTCCAGCAGCAGGTGGGCGAACTGGCGCAGCCAGGCGGTGAAGATCAGCGGCGCCGCCATGTTGCGATCCATATGATAGTCCCAGCCCATCAGTGCCGGTTCGGGCACCTTGGCCTGCAGCAGCGGGGCCAGGCGTTGGGCCGCCAGCGAGAGATCGTCCATCTGCATGCCGGCCATGGCGTTGAGGTCGAGCTGCGGCCGCGCTTCGATCATCTGGCGGATACGTTGGATGCGGTAGCCATTCTCCCACCGTGCCGTGATGAAATAGGGATAGCTATCGTCGATGACCTTGTTGTTGGCGGTAGCGAGATAATTCTTCGCCGGATTCAGGGATTGCGGCAGGCCATCGAAAGGAATCGTGCCGGTCCAGTCATAGGCGCCGGTATCGCCGGGCACCGGCATCTGGCTCTGATCGATCGTGCTGCGACGGACGGGAATACGTCCCGCCATGACGAAGCCGATGGCGCCGGCATCGTCGGCATAGACGACGTTCTGCACCGGCGATTCGAAATCACGAAGGGCGGCGCGAAAGCTTGCCGCATCGGTGGCGCGGTTCATCTCCAGCAGCCCCAGGGCCGTGCGGTCCTCGGTACGCAGCCCGGTCCAGGCCAGCGCGTAGCCACGATGGGCGGCTGCGTCGATGTCGATCAGCGGCCCGTGATATGTGGCGGCAATAATCTCGGCGATGCTCGCCTGGCCGCGCACGCGGATCGTCTCCTCATGGGTCACAAGCGGCACGGAGCCTTTCGGCGTCTCGTAGTGGCTTACATCGGTCAGCGTTTCGACGAACAGATCCTGGGTATCGGCCTGGGACGTGGTGAAGCCCCAGGCGACATGGCCGTTATGGCCGATCACCACCAGCGGCACACCCGGCGCCGTAACGCCCACGAGAACGCGGCCCGGCAGTTCGATGCGCGCCAGATACCAGGACGAGGGCAGGCCCAATTCCAGATGCGGATCGTTGGCCAGCAGGGGCTTGCCCGTCAGGCTTCGTTCGCCGGCCAGCACCCAGTTGTTGGAGGCGCCGGGCATCGGCATCCATTGCGGATCTTCCAGCGCGGAGAGGCGTTGGTTGGCCGGCCAGATGCGCTGCAGATCGGCGGGGTTCAGCCGGACGGCGAGTGCCTGACGCAATCTTTCATCGCGCCAGTTGCCGGAGAGCTGCCAGGCCATCAACCGGCCCCAGACGAGTGAATCTGCAGGCTGCCAGGCTTCCGGCCGATAGCCCAGCAACAGGAACTCCGGCGCCAGCAGATTGTCGCTGCGCGCGATATAGGCATTCACCCCGGCGGCGTAGGCCTGGAACAGCTGCTGCGCCTCGGCGGGCAAATGTTCGTAATTGGCCTCAGCGATGCGATAGAGCCCCAGGCGCCGCATGAAGCGGTCGGTCGTAATGGTTGCGGGACCGATGATCTCAGAGAGGCGTCCGCCACCCAGCCGCCGGGTCAGATCCATCTGGAACAGCCGATCCTGGGCATGGGCGTAGCCCAGCGCGAAGGCAGCATCTGTTTCGCTGCCGGCACGGATCGTGACGATGCCGGACTCATCGCGGCCGATCTCGATGGGTGCGGCCGGACCGCTGAGGCTGATCGTGCCGTCGAAACCCGGCAGTGTCGCCAGCAACAGACTGCCGCTGCCCGCGACAAGCAGCAGCACGAGGGCACAAACCCACAGCAGCAGCCTGCCGAAGAATCCTCTCATCGCTCAGAAATCGTCGAGCAGGCGCTCACGGTCGGCATCCAGCGCCGGGGCCGCTGCCCGGGTCGCGGGATCGGCATGGCCGGAGAGCTTGATCGGATTGCCGGCGAGGCGCAGCCCCGCCATGGCCGGATCGTCGATGGATACAACCATGTTGCGCGCCAGCACCTGAGGATCGGACAGCACCTGACCGACATCGTTGATCGGGCCGCAGGGAATGCCGGCCTTGCCGAACAGAGCGAGCCAATGGGCAACCGGCTGTCTGGTCAACCGCGCTTCGAGATCGGCAGTCAGCGCCTCGACATGATCGGAGCGTTGCGCGTTGGTGGCATAGCGCGGATCGACGGCGAGCGCGGGCTCGCCCAGCGTCTGGCAGAGTTTCACGAACAAGGCATCGGTGCCGGCGGCGACAACGAGATGCCCGTCAGCAGCGGCAAAGGCGGCGAAGGGCGCGATGGAAGCATGACGCGCACCCAGCGGACCGGGCGCACGGCCCGTCGCGAAGAAGCGGGTGATGGCGTTCTCCAGGATCGCGACCTGGCAATCCAGCATCGCCACATCGACCTTCATGCCGGCATCCGTACGCTGACGCTCATAGAGCGCGGAGACGATGCCGATGGTGGTGAACAGCCCGGCGGTGATATCGCCGACGGAGGAGCCGACGCGGGTCGGCGGTCCGCCCGGATGGCCGGTGATGCTCATAATGCCGCCCATGGCCTGGACGACCATGTCATAGGCCGGGCGATTGGAATAAGGGCCGCTATGGCCGAAGCCCGAGGCCGCGGCATAGATCAGGCGCGGATGTCGTTCATGCAGCACGTCCCAGCCATAGCCCAGTTTTTCCATCGTGCCAGGGCGGTAGTTTTCCACCAGCACATCGGCCTTGGCCAGCAGCCGGTCGAAGATGGCGCGATCGGCATCCTTCTTCAGATCGATGGTGATGGATTCCTTGCCGCGGTTGAAGGCAGTGAAATAACCGGAGATGCCGTTGATAAAGGGGCCGTATCGGCGGGAATCATCGCCCTCGGGTGGCTCGACCTTGACGATGCGTGCGCCCAGATCGGAAAGCAGCATGGTGCAATAGGGGCCCGCCAGGACCCGTGTCAGGTCCAGGATGACGAGGCCGGATAAGGGTCCCGAAACGCGGGATTCAGATTTACCCATGGCCCGCTTCATAGCGGCTCGCCTGGTTTTGCGCCAGCGACGCCGTGGTGAAGATGCGTCAGGGCAGGGATGTGGGCTCGATCGTGAGCCCGGCGGGCAGGCTGGCATGGGCCAGGTCGAGTTTGTCCGCCTTCACCGGAATGATCACCGTATTGCCGGGGCTCAAATTGACCTTGATCGAATAGCCGCCGATGGCGGCGGGATCGGCCCGATGATCCGCCGACCAGAGGGTGAGCGAATCGGTCTCCTCCGGCTTGCCGTCGGCGACGAGGCGTACGGTGGCTTCGCCCATGAAAACATCGACGCCGGCCTGATCCTTGGCGAGCAGGCGATAGCGCGCCAGCGGCCTGTCGGGTGCTGCGTAAGTGAGCAACCCCACCGTTTCCTTACGCGAGCCGAATGTATCGTCGGTCGCC
>DASXQK010000330.1:0-5418 GCA_036493015.1 Dongiaceae bacterium
CGCAAGGGTGATTTCGTGGTCTATCCGACGCATGGCGTCGGCCGCGTTCTCGGCGTCGAGACGCAGGAAATTTCGGGCCACACCCTGCATGTCATCATCATCAACTTCGACAAGGACCGCATGACGCTGCGCGTGCCGGTCGCCAAGGCGAAGAATTCCGGCCTGCGGCGCCTGTCGACGCGCAAGATCATGGATACCGCCCTTGCCACCCTGAAGGGCCGTTCGCGCGTGAAGCGGGCGATGTGGAGCCGCCGCGCGCAGGAGTACGAGGCCAAGATCAACTCCGGCGATCCGGTTTCGATCGCCGAAGTGGTGCGCGATCTGCATCGCAACGCCGATCAGCCCGACCAGTCCTATAGCGAGCGCCAGATCTACCAGGCCGCCCTCGACCGCCTGGTGCGAGAGCTTGCCGCCGTCGAATCCATCGACGAAACCGCGGCCACCCAGAAGCTCGAACAGCTGCTCAAAGCCGCGTAGACTTCGACGATTCGCAATCTGCCATACCGCCCCGCCATTCGCGGCGGGCGGGTGGTGGTGTAGTATCGGCGGAATAAACGACGGGGCAGCGGTTGAGCAAGGACCGGGACAAATTCGCCGTGCTGCATGCCGCCCGGCGCGTTTGGGCGGTTGCTGCCATACACGGCGAAGCGGAAATCCTGGCCCGCCTTCATCGCGAACTCGCCGCCCGCCTGCAAGCCGGCGACCGCCTGGTCTATCTCGGAAATTTCCTCGGCCGCGGCGCAAGAGTGCGCGAGACCTTGGACGAGCTGCTGGCCTTTCGCCGCTGGCTGCTCTCGCGCCCGCGCAGCTTTGCCTATGACGTTGCCTATCTGCGCGGCGCGCAGGAGGAGATGTGGCAGAAGCTGCTGCAGCTGCAATTCGCGCCCAATCCGCGCGAGGTGTTGAGCTGGATGATGAGCCAGGGCGTGGATGCCACGCTCGCCGCCTATGGCGGCGATGCCCAGCAGGGGGCGTCGCATGCCCGCGACGGAGCCGTCGCCATCACCCGCTGGTCCGGCAGCCTGCGCAGCGCCATGCAGGCCGCCCCGGGGCATTTCCAGCTGATGGGGAGCCTGCGCCGGGCCGCATATACCGACGATAATCAGTTACTTTTCGTTGCCGCTGGCATCGATCCTGAGCGCCCCCTATCCGAACAGAGCGATTCCCTATGGTGGGGCGGATCGGCTTTTAGCCGGCTGGATCATGCCTTTGGCGGATTCAGCCAGGTCGTCCGCGGCTTCGACCGGGCGGGCGGCGGGATCAAAAAGGGGGCTCACAGCATTACTATCGACGGCGGGTGTGGGTTTGGCGGTCCTTTGGTGGCCGCCTGTCTCACGCCGGATGGAGAAATCGGCGATCTGATCCAGATGTGATTCTGGTTTGATCCTGGGCCGGTGATCCAGTTCCTACCCCGCCGCGTATAGGGGTAGCGGGAGGACAGGGTCATGGCCAGATTCGATGATGGATGGCTGGACAAAGCCGATATCCGCTTCATCCGCCATTGCATGAAAACCCCAATGCTGACGCGCGAGCGCGAGCGGAGCCTCGCCTTCTGCTGGCGCGACAGCCAGGATCAGGCGTCGCTGCATCAACTGATTCTCGCCTATGCCCGGCTGGTGGTGGCCGCGGCCGTCCGGTTGCGCGGCTATGGCCTGCCGCTGGGCGATCTGATCCAGGAAGGCAATATCGGGCTCATGGAGGCCGCATCGCGTTTCGATCCGGAGCGCGAAGTGCGGTTCTCGACATATGCCGCCTGGTGGATCCGCGCCTCCATGCAGGACTACGTCCTGCGCAACTGGTCGATCGTGCGCACCGGCACCACCGCGGCGCAAAAAAGCCTGTTCTTCAACCTGCGGCGCCTGCGCGCCAAGATCAGCGATCCCTCGCGCGTCAACATGACCGGCAACGAGATCGACCAGGTGGCCAAGACCCTGGGCGTTTCGGTGAGCGAGGTCAGCGCCATGGAACAGCGCCTCGCCGGCGGCGATTCCTCGCTGAATGTCATCCCCGGCGATGAAGGTGAGGAATCCTGGCAGGATCATCTGGCCGATACGCGGCCCAATCCCGAGGAGGCCTGTACCGACCGCCATGACGGCGCCACGCAGCGCGGCTGGCTCTATCTGGCGCTGAACCGGCTCTCGGCGCGCGAGCGGCGCATCGTCGAGGCCCGGCAGCTGGCGGATAGTTCGCTGACGCTGGAAGATCTCGGCCGTGAATTCGGCGTCAGCAAGGAGCGCGTGCGCCAGCTGGAACAGCGAGCGCTCGGCCGCTTGAAAAAAGAAGTTCTGGCGCAGGCGAGCGTGTAGTCGCTTCCAACTCCGCTATAGCGGTCGTCTCGCCTTCAGCGCCGCCGTCAGCGTTCCGTCATCCAGATAATCCAGTTCGCCACCTACCGGCAGGCCGTGGGCAAGGCGCGTCACCGTCACCGGCAGCTCCGCCAGGCGGTCGGCGATGTAATGGGCGGTCGTCTGCCCATCCACCGTGGCGCCCGTCGCCAGCACGATCTCCTTCACCGCGGGATCGCCAGCGCGCCGGACCAATGAGGCGATGTTCAACTGCTCCGGTCCCACGCCTTCGAGCGCGGAGAGCGAGCCGCCCAGCACGTGATAGCGCCCGCGAAAAGCGACGCTGCGCTCCAGCGCCCAAAGGTCGCCCACTTCGGTGACCACGCAGATCACCGAGAGGTCGCGCTTGGGTTCGCGGCAGATGGTGCAGGGATCACTGCTGTCGAGATTGCCGCAGATGCTGCAGTTCTTGACCGATACCACCGCGGCCGCCATCGCCTCGGCCAGCGGCTGCATCAAGGATTCGCGTTTTTTCAGCAGATGGAGTGCGGCACGGCGCGCCGAGCGCGGGCCCAGGCCGGGCAATCGCGCCAGCAGCTGAATCAGCCGGTCGAGATCGCCAGCAGCCATGGTGCGAACTAGAAGGGCAGCTTCATGCCGGGCGGCAAAGGCAAGCCCCCGGTCAACCGCGACATCTCACTTGCTACATGCTCGTCGACCTTGGCCTTGGCATCCTTGGCCGCGGCCAGGATCAGATCTTCCAGCACCTCGACCTCCGCCGGGTCCAGCAGCTTGGGATCGATCTTCAGCCCGCGCATCTCGCCCTTGCCGCTGAGCGTCACGCTCACCATCCCGCCGCCGGATTGCCCGGTCATTTCCAACTGCTCGAGAGCCGCCTGCATCTCCGTCATCTGGCTCTGCATGCCTTGGATCTGCTTCATCATCTGGCCGAGATTCTTCATGTGCCCTCCTCCGGGATTTCCTGTTCGCCGGCCGCGGCCCCTTCGGCCTCGCCTACCCCTTCGGCTTCGCCCACCCCGGGCGTCAGGTCGGGGGTCAGGTCGCGCACCGCGTCGATGGTGCTGCCGGGAAATGCCTCCAGCGCCGCCTTGACCAGCGGATGGGCCATGATCTCGGCCCGGCTCGCATCCGCCCGCGCATTGGCTTCCTGCTCCAGGGTCGGGTAACCCGGTTCGCTGGAGATCGAGATGACCCAGCGCCGGCCGGTCCATTCGGTCAGGCGCTGCCCAAGTCGATTGGCGAGGTTGCCGGGCGCCTGATCGGCCGGGCGCAGTTCGATGCGCCCTGGTTCGAAGCGCACCAGATGCACATGGCGGAAGAGATTGGTGCGCAGGATCAGATCGCCCTGCTTGTCGGCAAGCTCGATGACCTCGAGAAAACTTTCCGGCAAGCGCGCGGTTACGGGCGAAGCCGCCGGCAGGCTTGCCACGGCAGGCTGGCCGCGAGTCCCGCCATCGCTTCCCCCCGTGGCGCCGACCGCCATGGCAGAGGGCCGCGAGGGCGGCGGACTGTTGTTTGGCGCAGCCGCGCCGGTGGTCGGCGCCGGCGTACCGGCAGCCTTGGCCGGCGATCCGCCCTCCATCAGCTTTTTGGCCAGATCGCCCGGTGGCGGCATATCGGCTACGTGCATCAGCCGGATCAGCGCCATCTCGGCGGCCTGGAGCGGAGCCGGTGCACTCTGGGTCTCGCTCAACCCCTTCAGCAGCATCTGCCAGCAGCGCGCCAGGATTGGCAGCGACAGCTTGCCGGCGAATTCGCGGCCGCGCTTGCGCTCGATTTCCGAGGCCGCGGGATCGTCCGCCGTCTCCGGCACCAGCTTGATGCGGGTCAGCCAATGGGTGAGGTCGAGAAGATCCTGCAGCAGGAGTGCCGGATCGGCGCCGGAGCGATAGAGCTCGCCCAGCAAGGCCAGCGCCGGCGCCGCCTCGCCCTTCATCAGCAGATCGAACAGATCGAACAGCTGGGCGCGGTCGGCCAGCCCCAGCATGTCGCGCACCTGCTGCTCGCCTACCTCGCCTTCCGCCAAAGCCAGCGCACGGTCGAGCAGCGAGAGGCCGTCGCGCACGGAACCGTCGGCCGCGCGCGCGATCAGAGCCAGAGCCCCCGGCGCCACTTTCACGCCCTCGGATGTTGCGATCTTGGCGTAATAGGCCGCGAGTTCGCCTGCCTCCACCCGGCGCAGGTCGAAACGCTGGCAGCGGGAGAGCACCGTCACCGGCACCTTGCGGATATCGGTGGTGGCGAAGATGAATTTGGCGTGGGAGGGCGGCTCCTCCAGCGTCTTCAACAGGGCGTTGAAGGCCTGGGTCGAGAGCATATGAACTTCGTCGATGATGTAGATCTTGTAGCGCGCTTCGACCGGGGCATAGCGCACGCCCTCGATCAGCTCGCGAATATCGCCGACGCCGGTGCGGCTCGCCGCATCCATCTCGATCACATCCATATGGCGGTCTTCGGCGATTCCAAGGCAGTTGCGGCACTGGCCGCAAGGGATCGCCGCCGGCCCGCCCTTACCGTCAGGGCCGATGCAGTTGAAGGCGCGGGCCAGGATGCGGGCCGTGGTGGTTTTGCCCACGCCGCGCACGCCGGTCAGCATATAGCCCTGGGCCAGCCGGCCGGCCGCGATAGCGTTGGTGAGCGTGCGCACCAGCGCCTCCTGGCCGATCATGTCGGCGAAGGTCGCCGGCCGGTATTTGCGCGCAAGCACGCGATAGGCGGAGGGCGTTGTTTCAGTCATCCGGGTGCCGAAGGGGGAAGGGTGGGAGACCGGACAGCGACCCGCATGGAAACTCGTTACGGCTGCTTCCTTCCGGACCTGACCGGGTTGGCGAGACACACGTCCGCCGCCAGCCTCCCGGGGTCAATATCGGGCCTCGGCAAAGCCCATGCAAGGGCGAATCAGGCGCCGTTTTAGCTGCCGAGCGCCCGCTCGGCGGTGTCGATCCAGAGCTGCTGACCGCGGCGGTAGCGACGCGATCCCTGGGCTGCATATTTCAGCACTTCGGCGAAGACGGTGCGGGCTTGCGCGCTTTTTCCCCGGCGCATCAGCAACTGGCCATAGCGGCAGCGTGCTTCCTCGCCCGCGGCATAGCCCACCAGATGGGCGTATTCG